>CAYMXZ010000127.1:0-9926 GCA_964394475.1 uncultured Caldithrix sp.
GAATTATCCGATTCCATTGATATAAATGATTGGAATCACCAGCTTATCTTTTTATAAAGTATGCTATTTTTCTTTTGATTGGGCTATGAAAGTAATTTTCTTGATGTGTTTTCTGTTCATCTGTCATTTACTGATAGATGAAAGAGTGCCAGTAATGGCTCAGGAATTTCATTCTGCAAACATCAATGATGCTTTTCAGCAGATCGGACAAAAAAAGGAGTGGATTCCGGCCAAACTGGAAGTTTTTGAAAGACCCGATGTCTTTAAAGTCAAGCAAAATAATTCTGATTATTTGATCGAATATGATGTGCAAAAAATTTTTCGCGGATCATTTTACACCGCCAAAGATAGCTTATTGCTGATGGCGAAGTTGTTTGTTTTTCCTTCCCAGATAAAAGCCTTTGGATTTTACTCTATTGATAAGACACCTTCTCTTAACTTCTTACAAATCGGGTATGAGAGTTTCATTTATCAGAAAAATTTAGTGTGCTGGTATAATAATTATGTATTGCATCTGGAAGTAACCGATACGTTGAAAAAGAGTGAAAAAGCGCTAAAAGATTTTGCACAGGAATTTATCAATTTACTCCCCCGAAAAAAGAAGTACACACCCGTTCTGGATTGTTTCCCATCGAAAAACCGCGTCAGGCATTCGGAAAAATTTTATGTGCGGCGCTGGCTGGATCAGGATTACTTCAAGAATATTTATTATGCCGATTACTATACGCCCGATGGATATTCGCGCATCTTCATTATTGATAATCTTCATACCGAAAATGCGGATAGCAATTTCTGGAAATTCAAACGTTATATGAATTCTTATTCGGCGGTGATAAATGACACCCTGCAGGTTCAAACGGATTATTTTGTGGTGAATGACCCTTTGTGGGGTTTGGTGATTCTCGCGAAAAAAAATAAAATCATTTATGGGATTCTGGATTACCGAAATAAAAAATGGGCGGAGGAGCGACTGGCAGAATTATTAAGCGAGTTAAAAAAGAGAAATATCGTGATGCCAGGATAACGAGATTGAATTTCATTGAATGGCTAATTTTTAAGTGAGCATTTTCATCAGGTACTTATGTTGATTTATCTGAATAAAGCCTCTGGTTCCAACGCTGACCACCAAAAATTCTATGCCTTTCATTTTATCGCCGCCTGCAATGGCTGGTTGATCACTGAAGATCCGGCTGAAGCTATGATCCACTTTCGCTGGAAAGATGACCTGAATAAAATTGAAGTTTACCGTTCTGCAGAGAAAATATGTATCGACCTTCCCCGAGGTGTGCTTCAGAAGATATGTAACTGGCTGAAGTGCGAGGATACCAATTCACCTGATCAAGAACCGTCACCAATTGAGCGACCACTGGCCAATGAAATGGCCGATGAGATTCAGAAGCAATTAATTGATTTTTTATTAAATGAGCAGCAGATTTTTATTTACCTGCTCCCCTGGCCGCAGGGCAAACCGCTGGCAGTAGCTTTAACCCATGACGTGGATTTAACCCGAAAATTTGGCACGAAAAAATTATTGGCTGATGTCGTGCTCGGTCGCTGGAAAAAATTTGGAGCTCATTATCGTGAATCTGCTTTTTCTGAAAATGTGTATTGGAATTTTGAGGAGATCTTGCAGGTATATCGGCAACTGAAACTGAAAGCGACGTTTTTCTTCATTGCCCGCCCTTGGGAGGGCTTTCATTATCGCTACCGGATTGATTCGAAAAAATTTCGTCACTTATTTAAAGAAATGTCAGACCAGGGGCATGAAATTGGTTTGCACAGCAGCCGCTATGCCTTTGACCATCCCAAACGAATCATGCAGGAAAAGATTCATTTGGAGAAAATTATTGGTCAACCGGTCATCGGCGTCCGGCAGCACTATTTGAGACTACAATTTCCTCAAGCCTGGCATTATTTTCGAGAGGCTGGATTTCAATATGACTCCTCTTGTGGCTATAATGAAAGCATCGGATTTCGCGCGGCAACGGTTAACATATTTTCACCCTTTGTTCCCCCGCCAGCTCCGATGAACTCACTCCTGGAAATTCCCATTTCTTTGATGGATTATCCGTGGAGTAAGCACTTCGTTTCTAATGAACAAAGTAAAATTATTTTTGAAAATCTCTGGAATTCCATTGAAAAATTTCAGGGAGTCATGAATATTCTGTGGCATCCCAGCAATATCGCCGAACCCGCTTTCAAACCAGTATGGCAGAAAATGTTTGAGTGGTTAGATAAGAAGGATTTTTATCAGGGTACCCTAACAGATCTGCAAGATTGGTGGAGAAAAAAATCAGGCCTGAAATTTTTAAAGCGAGAGCATAATTCGGATGGCCTTACGTTTTCCGTTCACGCTTCATCAGCAATGGGCGGTTTATGTCTGGCTATCATTTCCAGAAAAAAATTGAAATTAGATGCAAATTTGCAATCGGTGGCCATGCATCAATATCGATGGAAATTACCTGATCTAACTCCCGGGGTTACTCACTTTTTCTTAAAATATGAATAAAACTATCTTACATTGTACAATCAGTCCCTGCGATAACGAACGGCGCGTTTTTAACGAAGCGCTCACCGCCAGCAAAAATGGCTATAAAGTGGTAATCGTTGCCTTGAAAACGCCAGATTTACCAGTTTACTCAGCAGTCAATGGTATTCCGCTGGAACGGATAGCGATTAAACATTGGCGGGGAGGACCCCTCAAATTTTTGACTTTTAATCTCAAGTTATTTTTCTCTTTGATACGCAAGGATTTTCAGATTCTGCACTGCCATGATCTGTGGGTATTGCCGGCTGCAGCGGCTGTGCTATGCATCAAACGCGGTCGTTTGGTATATGATGCCCACGAATATTACCGTGATCTGGAAATTTTTCAGAAGAAGAAAATATCGGGATTCCTGTGGGCAATTGCCGAATGGATTTTTATTCGAAAAGCCGAAGTGGTGATTGTTATCAATCGACATCATCTCGAATTCTTTCGCGGCAGCTATCCTTTTCTTAAACGGGTAGTGGTTTTAATGAATTATCCATTTTTCACGGACTATCCTTCAGAAAAGAGTGAGATCGGATTTGAGGAGCGGGAAGATAAAATTATATTTCAGGGAATCTTAAAACAAGGCCGCGGACTACCCGCACTTGTTCAGTCTATGGAAAATGTGGAGACCGGAACTTTAGAGATTATTGGTCATGGAGAACTGGAGAGCGAATTACGGCAGCTGGTTGCTGCGAAAAATTTACAAAATCGGATTTTTTTCAAAGGAAAAATGGAGTGGGACAAACTGCTTCGGGAAACCGGAAAATGCCGGGCTGGTCTGGTACTTTTTCAATCTCATACCAGGAATTATGCCTATGCCAGTCCCAATAAGTTCTTTGAATATGTAATGACGGGTACACCGGTCATCGCCTCTGATATCGTGACCTTTCAAGAGTTCAACTCGGAATTCGAGGTGGCGCTGTTAGTTTCCCCGGATTCGATCGACGAAATTTCCTCTGCCATTCGGAAGTTATTAAACGACCAAAATACCTGGAAGCGATTGCATGAAAATTGTATAGAAGCCAGAAAAAAGTGGAACTGGGAAGCTCAGGAGAAAATACTGCTTGATGTGTATCAGCAGGTTTTGCAATCTTGAACGATAAAATTTAGTTCTCGATTTGAGAATAATTTTTTTATGAGAGTTTACAGCGGATGGACTTTTCTCTTAAGAATACAATTTCTCGAAATCAGGATCTATTCTATTTAGCGTTGATCATCGCTATTAGCGCCGGTTTACGCTTCTGGAGCATTTCTTATGGGTTGCCGGCGACTTATAACTCCACTGAATATTTTTTAGCCAAACATGCGCTGAGCCTGGGAGCCCGAAAAACGCTTGAACCTCTCTATTTTATATATCCCACCTTTTATTTATACTTTCTAGTGATTCTCTACGGGTGTTATTTTCTGATTGGATATGTGATTGGTTGGTTCACCGGTGCCGCCGATTTTGCCGTTCAATTTTTACTGCATCCAGAAATTTTTTATCTCCTGGGTAGAACGGTTAGCGCGGTGTGTATCATTACCTCGGCAGTTATGGTATATAAGTCCTGCCGATTACATCTATCCAGCCTCTGGGCTTTTTTGATCACCCTGATTTTCATCAACAGCCTTACGATTTTTGACTATACCTTCTGGATGGTTCCTGACGCATTTTTGGTTTTAGGAACCAGCCTGGTGTGCTATTTTATTCTGAAAGGGTTCCGGGAACCATTATCAAAACGCGAAATTATTTTTGCTTCACTCATTTGCGGATTGACGGTCTCCAGTAAATATAATGCCGGATTTTTAGCATTGGGCTGGTTAGTGTATGTATACTTTTATTCTGCGGAAGACAAACGCTTTCGGATTCCTTCTGCTTTATTAGCATTCGCCATGCTCATGCTGGGTTTCTTTATTGGTTCTCCTTTTTGGATTTTAGCTTTTTCCAAATTCTGGGCTGGATTTCAGATGGTTGTCTCCCAGGCTCATTATGCCTTTAACTTTGAGAATAGCATTCCATATTGGTGGGAAATCAGAAACATCATCAACAATGAATGGCTATTCGGACTGATTATACTGGCGATGATGATTTTCTGGTTATTCAAACCACACAAATATTCCCTTCCATTTATTGCTACGGTGTGGCCAACTTTTCTTTATGTGGGGAGCTGGAAGAAAAAAGGACTGGATTACCTGTTAATCATTTTCCCGGTAGTCATTATTTATCTGGCGATCTGGATAAAGCAGTATGCAGGTAAGGTTAAAATAAAGCGCTGGGTGTTTCTGGGACTCTGTTTAGTTGTTTTACTGAATTTTCCACGAATGCTTTATAAAAATTTTCTATATAGTCAGCCGGATACTCGTCAGCTGGCGTCCGATTGGATCAAAAACCACTATCCTGCCGGAAGTAAAATTTGTTACGATCATCATCATTATGACCTAAATATAATTGATTTTGATCGTTTTCTAACATACGGGGAGGGGAGTAAGTTTCTGGAGTCTTCAATCAAAGAAAAACTTCGTCAGCAGGCAGAAAATTATCCCGACTTTCAATTCATTTCTCCTCAGAAGAAATTAGCGGCTTCTTCTCTGGATGACAGTTTGTATGCCGCGATCGCTAATGATTCTTTTTTAGTGCAGGCATTCCGGCATCCTCATAAGAACCTGGAAGAACTTGTGATGGAAGGTACCGAATTACTCATTCTGAACAGCGATACCTATTTGAAATATTTAAAAAATACTGCACCTTCGCCGGGAAATCCATTGCGAATGGATTTTATTCAACGTCAACAGTTTTATCGGCACATTCTGGACTCATTATCGGCGAAGAAAGTTTTTGAGCCTTCGCTGAGGACGCCCGGTCCAACGCTGCATATCTATGAAGTGAGGAGGCCCTGACGTGAAAGCCATCGTCGGAACCAGCGGTTACAGCTATGAGGATTGGCGAGGAGTCTTTTATCCAGCGGATTTACCGAAAGGGAAAATGCTGGATTATTATGTTCAGCATTTTAGAGCGGTGGAGATTAACTCCACTTATTATGCTATTCCGCATCCTGGAGTTTTTTCACAAATGAATCAAAAAACCCCAGCTGATTTTGAATTCGTCGTGAAAGTGCATCAAACCACTACTCATGAGCGTCCGCCGGATGATGTCAGCCTTTCGCAGTTGATCGAAGCCATAAAACCAATCCAGGAAACTAATAAGTTGGCAGGTTTGTTAGCCCAGTTTCCTTATTCATTTAAAAATAGTCCAGAAAGCCGGGACTATCTAAAAAGGATGAAGGAGAGGGTTGTTTCCATCCCACTATTCGTGGAGTTTCGAAACTGGACCTGGGATCGACCTGAAACCTATGAATTTCTGCAGGAGAATCATATTCATTACGTGAATGTGGATGAACCGAAACTAAAAGGATTACTACCGCCGCAGGATATTGTCACTGGGGAACTGGGATATGTGCGTTTTCACGGACGCAACAGCCGAGACTGGTGGGAGGGCACTAATCAAACTCGCTATAATTATCTTTACTCCAGAGCAGAATTGGAGGAATGGTTAATTGGCTTATCCCGGATTTTAAAGAAGAGCTTTAAGACGTATATATTTTTCAATAATCATCCACAGGGTAAAGCGATTCAAAACGCCAAGATGATTCAAGAATTGCTGGCCAGTTATCTGGCTGATTGAAAAATTGTCACGCCTCAGCAACAGTCGTGTCCAATCTGCAAATACCCTCTGTCAAAAAGTAAAAACGCCTGAAATTTTTTCAGACAGCTTCATTTTTTAGATAATGCTTTGATATTTATAAAGCTTTGTTTTTTAATAATATAGAGAGAAGGAAAACAAGACTGGCACATGGTTTGTAATTGTTGGTACTGGTTATGATGAATAAAAAAAGAAAGGAGGTATGAACTATGGCACTCGTGAAATGGCGTCCAATGAGGGAAATGATCAATATTCAGGAAGAAATGAATCGGTTATTCGATCGTTTCTTCTCTCGGGACTTCCTGGCGGAAGATGAATTTGTCAGCTTAGGGGATTGGAGTCCGTCTGTGGATATAAAAGAGGACAAGGAAGAGTATGTTGTTACGGCGGAATTGCCAGGGATGAAAAAAGACGATGTTCAGATTACTTTTTCCAATGGTACCCTGAAAATTGAAGGGGAGCGCCAGAAAGAGAAAGAAGAAAAGAATGTGAACTATCACCGGGTTGAGAGAGTGTATGGCAAATTCTGCCGCTCTTTCCAGTTGCCCTCTTCTATCCAGCAAAACAAAATCAGTGCGGAATTCAAGGATGGAATTCTGACTATTCATCTTCCCAAATCAGAAGAGGCCAAACCGAAAGTTATTGAAGTGAAAGTCTCTTAATCATAGTCCCGATCGGAACTCTAAGCCCCGCGTTAGCGGGGCTTTATTTTTTTAGTAGAAACCATCGACTTTTAGATTGTGGTATCTCATTGCTGATGATGATTTTCATTCTTCGAAAAAAAATAAAATCACATATAAAGTCAGAAATTTTTTTAGGTGAATTTCTGATTAATTGTCCATCTTTGCAACAATTTAGCAAGATCCTCCGTAACCTGAATTGTATTTTTAAAGACTATTTTTAAGAAATTATATGAATTATTTTTTTTGTGGCCTAAATTAAATGAGGAAAATGGCAATATTATAAAACAAACTATATTTTTATTTGACAAAGATGACTGATGGAAGGTTTGAAGAAGAATGAGAATGGTTAGAATAATAATGATCATGCATATTCTTGGGATCTGGTTAGTGGCTCAGACCACTCATGATATTCGCATTACCAATATCCCTTTTAATGAAGTTCAGATGGCGGGATTCACTTTATTGAGCGAAAAGAACTTGACGATAGAAGCTATTGGGGGTGGCGAAAAGGTAGGGAAGGAAGAGAATCGTTCTTTTATGGCCGATCCCAATGATATGTTTGCTTATGCCTGGATATTGAATGCCAGAAGCAGAGAAATGGTTTGGCGGATGACCATGAACAATACTCAGGCCGATAAAGGATCGTCCTTTGTTCGAATGTTCAAAGGAGATGTACAATTACCGGCTGGTGAATATGAAGTATATTATTCCGCTCGAGTGCCGGAGTATCTTTTCTTTGATGATGATTTTTTTAGCTTTGGGAAGTTGTTTTTTAAGCTATTCAGAAGTAAAGAAAGATACGAGGAATTCCAGGAAAACTGGTATATCTCTATCCGCAATGTTGATGAAGTAATTGATGTAGAGAGTATCAATAAATTTCACCGCGCCTTAAAAAATCAGGCGGCAGTCTCGTTAACAGGTTTGGGAGATTCTGAATTTCGCCAGGAAGGTTTTAATCTGACGAAAGAAGGAACCTTTTCTATTTATGCGATTGGTGAATCTTATAAAGGGCAGACTTTCGATTATGGGTGGATTGTTAATGCCACGACTTCTGAAAAAATTTGGGAAACTTTTCCTGACGAAGGCAAATATGCTGGTGGAGCCAGAAAGAATAATTTTTGGAGAGATACCATTACCTTACGTCCTGGAAATTATTGGGTCTATTTTGTGATGGATGACTCCCATTCGCCTTCCTCCTGGAATGCCAATCCGCCATATGATCCGCAATTCTATGGAATCACCGTCAGCGGAGTGGCCGGAAAATTCGATCCAAAAAGTATAGAGCCACTGCTCAAGCAGAAAGTTCAGCCAATCGTTGAACTCATTCGCCTGGGAAATGATGAATTAGTCCAGGAGGGATTTAAATTATCAGTACCAATGCAGATTAGAGTATACGCGATTGGGGAAGGGCACCGAGGAGAAATGTTTGATTATGGGTGGATAGTGGATCTGAAAACGAATGAGAAAATCTGGGAAATGACCTTTAACAGAACCCGGCATGCCGGTGGTGCAGAAAAAAATCGATTGGTCGATGAAATCATCACCCTGGCCGCCGGATCATATATGGTTTATTTTAAAACGGATGGCTCTCACAGTTTTGACGACTGGAATCAAGCTCCACCCTATAATCCCAATAATTGGGGAATTGCTATTTATCCGGCTGATCCCAAATATGTGGAAGGCAATATTCAGAAATTGCAGGAAGCTGCTTTAACGGAAAACATTATTGCTCAAATTGTTCGGGTTAGCGATGGACGGGTTTACCAGGAACGATTTGAAATAGGTCAGGACCAGGATGTCAGAGTATACGCTATTGGTGAAGGGGATTGGGACGAGATGTATGATTACGGCTGGATTGAGAGCGCGGAAAAGGGTAACAAAGTATGGGAAATGAAATACGAGAAAACGAAATGGGCAGGGGGAGCTAAGAAAAACCGCAAGATTGATCAGGTGATCCATCTGGCTGCTGGCAAATATATTCTTCTCTATAATACCGATAGTTCTCATAGTTTTAACGATTGGAATGCTGATCCTCCCGATGATCCTTTCCACTATGGCATTACGGTCTATTCACTAACCACTCCTTAAGTTTATCTGAAATTTATTCCAGATTTTAACGTGGATGTGGTATGGTATAAAAATGGAGCAAGTTTTAATATGACGGGATTATAGGATTAACAGGAGAGATGGGAGGGGAGTATTTTTAAAAAATATAAGAGGACGGATGAAGACCAATAACAATCATATTGATCCAGTCATCCTGTCGAAAATGTCCTTAAACCTTCATTCGCGGTAAATTATCAGGAATTTTTTACTGGTTTATTCATCAAATACGCATAGATGAAATTATCAATCTCCCCATCCATCACTCCCTGCACATCTGATGTCTCAAAATTGGTGCGATGATCTTTCACCATATTATAGGGATGGAAGACATAAGAGCGAATTTGATTACCCCAGCTGATGTCCGTTTTGGTGGCTTCCAGTTTTTGCTTCTTCTCACGCTCTTCTTCCAGTTTACGCTGATACAGGCGCGCTCGCAGAATTTTCATGGCATTCGCTTTATTTTTATGCTGGGATCTTTCATTCTGGCAGGTCACCACAATACCAGTGGGAATATGAGTAATTCTAACGGCTGAATCGGTTCGGTTCACGTGCTGGCCGCCTGCCCCGCTGGCACGATAGGTATCAATACGCAAATCATTGGGATTGATATCGACCGCTATATCTTCGTCCACTTCCGGAACCACAAATACGCTGGCGATAGAGGTATGACGTCTACCACTGGCATCAAAGGGAGAAATTCGCACTAAGCGGTGCACTCCGCTCTCGGCTTTGAGGTAACCGTAAGCAAATGGACCGGTGACTTCGATGGTCACACTTTTAATCCCGGCTTCTTCACCCGGCAGCAGGTCCAATATTTCGGTTTTGTAGTTGTTTTTATCGGCCCAGCGCAGATACATGCGCAGCAGCATCTCCGCCCAATCTTGTGATTCGGTTCCGCCCGCCCCAGGATGTATGGTGAGAATGG
>CAYMXZ010000128.1:0-9925 GCA_964394475.1 uncultured Caldithrix sp.
GGACCCGGATGATATGAGAGCCATTGAAAAACCGGAAGTCGTGACCAGCAAGACCGTCATCATCAATGGGCAGGTTGTGCAGGAGAAACCAGCTGTTTTAAAAACGCAAAAAGCCTTCACGCTGCGTGAAAGAAACAAGTTAGCTGAAATTGAAAAAGCCAAGCTGGCGGCTCAAAAGAATGCTTCTGCTACCAGGGTGTTAGATTCTGCCAAAGACACGCCACGCGGAACGGTATCGAATAGCTCAGAATGACAGATGAAAAAATTGTTTAAAAAACGTGAATGAAAAAATTTGGAGGCTAAAATGCGTACTATTTTTACTGTTTTATTTATAATGCTGTTCTGCCTATCAGCGGTGTGGGCTGATCAGGTGGCTTCTAATGCCCAGGATCTTGCCGAACCCAATTATGGGCAATCTGCTATAAAATTAGATCCTAATTACCGACCATCGCTGGAATCAATTGAAATGCTGCTCTATGATAATGGTCCGTTGGTAAATCTTCCTGGTGGAGGATTTAACGGCGCAGATGCAAGCGTCGTTCAAACCGCATTGGGGCTAACTTCATATGGCTCCAATCACAATCTTACAGCTTATCACTTAGCAGATGATTTTACAATCACTAATCCTGGTGGCTGGAATATTGATTCATTAGTTTTTTTTGGATATCAGACTGGATCTACAACTACTTCGACATTCACTGGAATTTATTACCAGATTTGGAATGGACCGCCGGACAATCCAGCCAGCACAGTGGTTTATGGTGACCTTACTACTAATCGTTTAATTCACACTGCCTGGGCTGGTATTTATAGAGTGTTAGATACCAACCCCTTAAGCACTGATCGTCCAGTGATGAAAAATACTGCAAGTGGTGGATTTTACCTACCTCCAGGGTCTTATTGGATTGAAATAGCAGCGACTGGTAGTTTGGCTTCAGGTCCATGGTATCCACACATTTCTATTAACGGACAAGCTATAACCGGTGATGCGAAAGTACTCACGGTCTCAAGTTCTACTTGGGGCCAAGTTTTATCTGCTACTTATGCTCAAGGCCTTCCTTTCTTGATTTATGGTGAAATTGCCCCACTCGTTCCCCAGTGGTCTTATGGAATTACCCAGGTTATCAATGGTGGAAATCCCCGCGGTATTAAAACTGACAGCGATGCTCCAGGTTTGGCTGGCTATGATACGTTAGCTGGTCCCAGTCAATCAGCCAATTTCTGGTCTGAACCTTATGAGATTCCCTTTTATTTTGAATACTTCGGTTATCCAGTCACTCATTTGAAAGTAAGCCAAAACTGCTTGCTCACTTTTGATACAGCGGCGGTTGCTCTGCCGAATGCGAATCGTAATTTACCAACCGATCAGCTTCCTGATTGGACCATATCCGTCTTTTGGGATGAATTTACCTCATCTCCGCCCACCGGCACTAACGATCGCATTGCTGCTCGAGTTTATGGAACGGCACCTGACCGGCAACTGTGGATAATCTGGTACTCATTTGAATATGGTAATCCTTACATTTCTTATGTCTACAATGCCTGCGTGCTGGAGGAAAGTTCTAACAAAATATATATTGTAGATATGTATTCCTCTACCACACCTGCTCTCACCAGCACGGTTGGACTTCAGTTAACTTCAGGCCATGCGGTTCAATTTGGTGATAGCCTGATCACCGTTTCTGGAAATACCTCATCTTACCCGGATAACGATTATTATGAATTTTATCCCCTGTACGAAAATAATTATCAGGTCAACTGGGTGGCGTGTGAGGAAGACATTGTGGTGGTCGGCAACTCTTACACTGTGGAAGTGGAAGTCGAAAATGTTGGTACTCTGGCCCAAAGCAACGTGCCGGTCCGGTTATTTGAAAATGGAATGCAAGTCGGTGAAGTATTGGTCAGCCTGGCACCAGGCGAAAAAGATACCATCCAATTCACTTATATTCCGACCTATACGGACTATATCGACCTGATGGCTCAATCCTTCCTGACCAATGACCAGAATCCAGCAAATGATCTAAAACATACCACTGTGTATGGATTACCATCTGGATCTACCGTGAGTATTGTCGCTTTGAGCAGTGGAATTATTAGCGACACTATCAATAATACCCTACCTCCTCTCTTAGATACCTTAACCTTAGTGGGTCCTCCGAATGCTATCATTATTGATATGGAACTTATTATCGATTCGCTAACCCACACCTATTGTGGTGACATTGATATGTTTATGATTGGAGCCAATGGAGTCAGTTTAGAACTCTCAACTGATAACGGTGGTAGTGGGGATAACTATATTGGAACTGTTTTTGATGACCAGGCCTCTCTTTCTATTACCCAGGGTTTAGCTCCCTTTACGGGTTTCTTCCGACCGGAAGGATATCCTCCCGGATTTGCCCAGTATCGTGGCTTACCCGCCACCGGCGATTGGGTTCTCAGTATTACTGATGATGCAAGCGGTGACAATGGTACGTTGCATCAATGGAGTATGGTGTTTACTTTAGCTGTGTTACCTCCAACTGCCACTTTACCTTTTGAAGAAGGATTTAATGACACCACCCTGCTGGGTGACATTCCTACCGGGTGGATTCAGATTGATGCGGATGGCGGCGATGAAGTACCGGGCGCTGGATGGGCAATTACCCAATCGACCAATTTACCGCTTATCGAAGGTAGTGCTTATATTCGGAACTTATATCTCTCCGCGAATTCAGCGGGTTTGATCGATGAATGGTTGATTTCTCCAAAATTACTGAATTATCAATCTGGTATGCAGCTATCCTTCTGGTTAAATCATATTGATAATATTTGGAATGATTCTGTGATGGTTCTGGTATCTACTACCGATACAGCTCTGAGCAGTTTTACCCAGATTGACTATATTAATTGTCCCACGGTGTGGACCGAGTATACTTACAATCTGGAAAACTATGGAGTAACCCCGGGCAGTGATTTCTATTTAGCGTTCCGATATTACCATACTTCTGGTGGCTCTTTTGGAAATCACAGCAACTGGTTTGGTATGGATTATGTGAAAGTGGATTATCCTCCTGTTACCAGTGCTCCTGTTATTTTAGCGGCTCAGATTGGTGGAGACAGCCAGTATCGCTCCTTCTGGGTCAATGGTTCCTGGGATTCTCTGGGAGTCTATGATCCGAACTGGAGTGCTTCCATGGTTGAATTGAAGGATGACGGAGTCGCTCCCGATGCGGTAGCAGGCGATCATATTTTCACTGGTTTAGTCAACCTGGAAATTGATGCGGTGAATACCTATCACTGGTGGGTAGGGTCAGAGAACGATGATAATTCATTCCTGGATGATGGTGCGGGATTTATGGTATCCAGCACAGATCCTGTGTATCCTGATACCCTGGTGGTAGACGGTGACAATGGAATCAACGAATGGGTGATAAGTTTACCTGGTTCATTTAACGGTTGGAATCCCGCCGCTCTGGATATGATTCGTCAGGGCACAAAGTGGACGGCCGTTGTGCAATTGGATCCAGGTACCTACGAATACAAGTATGCGGTGATGCATCAATGGAGAGCCGCTTATGGTAACGGTGGAGTCGGTGGTGGCATACCGAACTATTCACTGACGGTGGTGAGTTATGGCGGTTCCTACCTGTTCACATTTGATGATGCGGATAATTCGCAGACGGTAGTTCCCTACATTCCGCCGTTGTTCTTTGATGATTTTGAGGCGTATACTGCAGGAATTCAATTGGCATTGCAGACCGCTAACTGGACGACCTGGAGTGGCCTACCAGGCAGCGGTGAGGATCCATATGTCACTACGGTTCATGCCCGCAGTGGAGTTAATTCGGTGGTTATTGTTCAGAATAATGACCTGGTGAAGACCTATGGTAGTCTGACTACCGGGAATTATGAGATTTCCTTCTACGTATATATACCGACCGGAAAAGCGGGATATTTTAATACGTTGTCTGGATTTACCCCCAATCCATATGAGTGGGGGATGGAATGCTACTTTGATCAACCAGGGACAGGCCGGGTATTTGGCGGTTCATCCACCGCGGTGCCATTCAGCTATCCACATGATACCTGGTTCCCGGTGAAGGTGATTGTCAATTTAAACACTAACCTGGCCGAGGTTCACATTAATGATATGCTGATTCATAGTTGGCAATGGACGCTGGGAGCCAGTGGTGGTGGTAGCCAGTTACGCCTGGATGGTACGGATTTATTTGGGGCGACGGTCAATGATGAGATGTATGTGGATGATTTTGGCATCACCCGGTTGGATGTGCCGACGGGTATAATTGGTCCGGTGGTAGAGATTCCGACGGACTTTGCGTTGGATCAGAACTATCCAAACCCGTTCAATCCGACTACCACTATCAAGTATGCCTTGAAGGAGAACGTACAGGTGACGCTGAAGATTTACAACCTGCTGGGACAGGAAGTGCGGACACTGGTGAGCGGCTGGCAGGAAGCCGGTTATAAGCAGGTGGTGTGGGATGGATTGAACAATTACGGATCGCCGGTGGCCAGTGGGATCTACATTTATCAGATTCAGGCAGGCAGTTTTGTGAAGGCGCATAAGATGATTCTGATGAAGTAGAAACCATCTCCCATAAGCAGTCAATATTTTCAAAATGCCGGTCTAGGAAAAGGCCGGCATTTTTTTTAATGTGAAAAGCCTGATTGTTATCCCAGAACTTCAAATTCACTATTGTTATTAATAAGCAGTTCAACTATATTAAAATAGTTTTGTTAATGTAATAGGAGAGATAAAGATCTTTATCCAACAGATTTCGATAAGCAAGCAAATTTCTTTTGAACAATTATTTCCCTGGCTCCAAAAAAATTATGGTGAAATTGAGCCCCTAACAATAAGTATAAGGTGAAAAATGATAAGATTGTCTGGTCTGTTCATCTCACATGTACCCAATCCCGATGCCATTTCTATGTTTGAAAGGGGAAGAACCAGGCGTAGGATAGCGGTTCCTGAAAACCATGGTAATAATTTATTCTGTCTGTAGCACTTTTTTCTCACTAAAACATTTATATAAATTTATCAACAATGAAGATGGTTTTTTTAAAATTGAAAATTTAGAAATTACTCATATTTTTTTGTAGCTAAAATGCGAATCATATTCTTTTAAATTATTATTTCAATAGGTCAACAAAAAATCAGGAGGTAATATGAAAAAATTTATTGTTCTCATCTTTTTATTGATTGGCATGGTTTCAATATCCTTGTCGGCTGAGCAGCCTTCAATTAGTGTTCGGCAACTGTTTTTGACCGCCGAGCAGGATCTATCGGTTTTTCAGGCAGCAAAAAATGAAGCTATACGTCAGAATTTACCGATCAGTATTTATCTACCAGAAGGAATTCACATTCAGGCGCTGGGAATTGAAAACCAGAAAGTAGTGTATGCAGTTGTCACTAACCTTGCACACCCCCTTCAAAATGCCAGGGCAGCATTTTTTGAGGAAATTTCCCAGGAATATGATCTCAGTAAAGCGAGGATTGTCTTTGGAAAAGAAAATATTGTCAATGAATCGCTGGGGATGCCAGCTCCAAAAGAGGCTTTACAGGGATCATTGCTTCTCATTCCGGAATCTACTGCCGATCGTGTACTGGCATTTGATGCCATGACCGGTGATCTGGTGGACGATAATTTCATTCCTTCTGCGACGGGACCATTGAGTACTCCCATCTGTGTTCAGAAAGCTCCCTGGGGAAATCTAACCATTTCTGACCAGATTACTGATCTGGTGCAAGAATTTGATACGTCGGGAACTTATATCGGCATTTTAGCTCCAGCCGGTGGGGTGAATAATGCCATCTTGGATAATATCAGAGCTCATAATTACCGACCGAACGGCAACCTGGTAGTGGCAGTGGGTACAGGTGCAAACGATGATGCAATCGCCGAATTTGACCAATCCGGCAACTACTTGGGAAATTTTATTGCCAATGGTTCCGGAGGTCTCAATAGTCCGTGGGATATCTTTTTCAGAACCAGCGATGTTCTGGTGAGTGGTGGCTCTTCAAATATAGTACACCGCTACGATCTGAATGGAGCCTATCTGGATAATTTCGGAACAACCGTGAATTTTCCCGAACAGATTGCAGAATTACAGAATGGAAACATTGCTGTTGCCGGATTTTCTACACCCTCAGGTGTGTATATTTTTTCACCTACCGGTTCGTATATCAACATTTTCACTGGAGTAACAGGAAATAGAGGAGTATGGGAATTGGGAAATGGCAACTTGTTAACTACGAATGGGAGTGGTGTTCATGAAATTAATGGTACCACCGGTGCGTTGGTAAGGACAATCGTTCCGGGAATTTCTGCCAGGTTCATCTCTCCCTATGAAGAATCGGCACCACTGGCCAGTAAAATTTTGATCAGCGAATTTGTGGTTACCCCTACCAATGGGGAGTTCATTGAAATCTATAATCCGAATCCATTTCCAGTAGATCTTAGCAATTACTATATCACCGATGCTACCTTTGCTGGTGGCGGAACTTACTATTATAATATTGTTACCGGAACGAATGCCGGCGGAGGGACTTTTGGTGATTTCAATGCTCGGTTTCCGAATGGCGCGACGATTAATCCGGGAGAATATCAGACCATCGCCATGAATGGTACCAACTTTATCACTTATTATCCGGGAATTCTTCCTACCTACGAACTATTTGACACTGAACCGACCATTCCCGATATGCGGGAGGCGCTGCCTGGCAGTATCGCCAATCAGGGAGGACTTACCAACAGCGATGAAGTGATCATCCTCTATTATTGGGATGGATTAAGCGATTTGGTGGCAGATGTGGATTATGTTCTTTATAATTCAGCTTCTCCTACTCCCAACGACGAGGCTGTGGATAAAACCGGTGTTCGCCGTGACGGTCCAGATGCCGACAGTGATTCATCGCAGTATTTACCTGACACACCAGTGGCCAACCAGGTTTCTGCAATTAATAGTAATGTTGGATTTTCTACCCATCGGGTGAATTTTTTTGAAGGTAACCAGACTCCCAGCGGTGGTAATGGTGTTACCGGTGCGGATGAGACCAGTGAAGATTTACATCTCACTTTTACGAACAACAGTATTCCCTCTCCGAATGCTCCCTGGGTTCCAGCCAGTACCGCTCGCGTCCAGATCATTCACAACGCCGCTGACCCGGCAGCCGAGTATGTGGATATCTATCTGAATGGCTTTTTGATTGTCAATGATTTTGCCTTCCGAACAGCTACCAGATTTCTTGACCTGCCGGCCGGGATCTTACTAAATCTGGGGATTGCTCCCGGGAATAGTTCTTCCGTGGCGGATACAATTAAAAATTTCTCTGTCGATTTTGTACAGGGAGGAACCTATATCGGATTTGCTACCGGCGTTTTGAATCCGCCGAACTTTGCCCCTAATCCGGATGGACTGGATATTGCCTTTACCATTTTCGGACAGGACACTGCCCGCGAAGCTTCCACCACTCCAGGTATGGTAGAGTTTTTCTTCATGCATGGAGTAACGGATGCACCAACTGTGGATATTGCCTTCGCTGGGATAGGAACTTTCTATGACAATGTTTCTTACGGTGATAAAACCTCTTATGCGTCTATTACACCGGGCACACATAGAATAGACGTGTTCGATAGCAGCGGCACGACTTTAATGGCCTCATATGGTGCTGATTTTTCGAATTTAGCTGATAGTGCCTTAGCAGTATTTGCCTCAGGTTTTATCGACCCTTACCTGAACCAGAATGGCCCACATGTTGGTTTTTATGGTGCACTTCCGAATGGTGTGGTATTTGAATTACCAGAGGTCACCACCTATGAGGCACATCTACAAGTGATCCACAATGCCGCCGATCCAGCCGCCGATACGGTGGATGTCTATCTGGATGGAACACTCACTCTTGATGATTTCGCGTTTCGAACAGCCACTCCTTACTTGACTGTCCCGGCTTTACACCCGATCAACATTGGGATTGCTCCAGGAAATAGCACTTCGGTGGCCGATACCCTGGTAAATTTTGTATTTACCCTTGCCGAAAACGGTAATTATGTAGCCATTGCCAACGGTGTGCTTAATCCGTCTGGATTTGCTCCCAATCCTAATGGTTTGCCTATTGATTTTCAGCTGTGGGTTAAACCAGATGCTCGATTGGTGGCCACAGGCAGTGATTTTGATTTCTTTTTTGTTCATGGTGCCACAGATGCTCCCGTTGTCGATGTTGTACTACGAATGAATGGTTTTATTCTAATGAACGATATAGCTTATGGTGGTATCAGTGATTATGGGGCGCTAATGCCAGCTTTCTTTATCATTGATATAATGGATCAGACGGGCACGGTAACAGTGGCTTCTTATGAAATGGATCTGCGTGGACTGGGTGGACAGGCCGGGGTATTGCTGGCCTCTGGCTTTTTGGATCCGGCCAGTAACCAGAATGGTCCAGGCTTTGCTCTGATCGGTGTGTTACCCGATGGATCAGTATCAGAATTGCCGGTTTCCACGGCTTATCGTTTCTTTGAGGATTTCGAGACCTATACGGCTGGCGTGAAACTGGCGCAGCAGAATCCAGTGAACTGGACGACCTGGAGTAATGCCCCCGGCGGACCGGAGGATGCGTTTGTGTCCAATGCCCACGCTTTCAGTGGAGCCAACTCGGTGGTAATCACCTATAATAATGATCTGGTGAAGAGTTTTGGAAGTCTGACCTCCGGGAAGTGGCATATCTCCTTCCAGGTGTACATTCCCACCGGGAAAGCGGGTTACTTCAATACACTGTCTGGATTTACCCCCAATCCATATGAGTGGGGGATGGAATGTTACTTTGATCAACCGGGGACAGGTCGGTTGTTTGGCGGTTCATCCACCGCCGTACCATTTACTTATCCGCATGATGCCTGGTTCCCGGTGGAACTGATTGTGGATTTGAATCTGGATGTTGCGCAATTTTACATAAATGGATTGATGATACATTCCTGGCAGTGGACTTTGGGAGCCAGTGGAGGCGGCAGTGCGTCACGCTTGGATGCCAACGATCTGTTTGGGGCGACAGTCGATGATGAGATGTATGTAGATGATTATCATATTCGGCCGTATGTGTTGACCGGAGTGAGTGAGCCAGTGGTAGAGATACCGACCGAATTTGCATTGAGTCAGAACTATCCGAACCCATTCAATCCGACCACCACCATCAAGTATGCTTTGAAGGAAAATGTGCAGGTGACGCTGAAGATCTACAACCTGCTGGGACAGGAAGTGCGGACGCTGCTGAATGGCTGGCAGGAAGCTGGTTATAAGCAGGTGGTGTGGGATGGATTGAACAATTACGGATCGCCGGTGGCCAGTGGGATCTACATTTATCAGATTCAGGCAGGCAGTTTTGTGCAAGCACGCAAGATGATTTTGATGAAGTAAGGAAAATAGCTCGCTAAGTTTTAAGAACAAAATAAAGGTGATGTCTTCTCAATAAATGATGAAGGCATCACCTTTTGCTTTACAATTTCTTGAAAACACATTTATTGGTTGATCTCGTCGAGGAACACAATTTATCAGTATTTACAATTGTCTTAGCTCTTCAAATAAATCCATCACCATTTCGCTAAATTTATTACCTACCATTTGAATTCAAAAAACAGCTGATTTTCTCAGATGTAAACTTTACAGTTCTTCACCCAGGCATTTATTGACTCGAGTGCGAACTATAGTTATATTTGCCTCTGCGAATCGTTGAGACTATGGCCAATTGGTTTTTATCAGGATAGATAAATAAATGATAATCGACCTAAAGGAGGAGGTATAAAATCGGGCTGTGCAGATGGCCAACAACATCTTTCGATCATCGACCTGTAGAGATTACTGATTTAATTAGGGCTTCCTTAAAAAGAATTTAACATATTAATAATACTGGATTAATAGATGCGGT
>CAYMXZ010000129.1:0-9866 GCA_964394475.1 uncultured Caldithrix sp.
GGTTAGGATGGGATAAGGCATCTATCGTGGTGGTGGAGGCGGCGCAGGCCATCGAAGCAGCCGGTGCGCATGCCATCACCGTTCACGCTCGCACCCGTCAACAGGGGTACTTCGGTAAGGCGGATTGGGACTATATTGCGCGGGTGAAAGAGGTCTGTCAGATCCCGATTATCGGAAACGGTGACGTCTTTGATGGACTTTCGGCTTTGGAAATGTTTCGCTCCACCGGAGTGGATGGGATCATGATTGCCCGTGGGGCATTGGGTAAACCATGGATTTTTCAGCAAATTCTTCACTTTTTGCGCCATGGTCAAATTTTACCGGAGCCGGGTATGGAAGAAAGGATTCACATTTTGCAGAAGCATTATCAGTTAGAAGTAGCAGAGGTTGGTGAGAGATTTGCCCTGAAACGAATGCGCAAGAATTTTGTGTGGTATACTCACGGGCTTCCTTATTCGGCTCGTCTGCGAAATCAAATCTTCCATGCCCACCATTATCAGCAAATAGCTCAGATTTTTACCGAATATTTGCGCATGAACCCTGTTCCGGAAGGAAGTGCTCTACCGGGATAAATTTTCATTGGTCTGAACTCAATATTTGCTTTAAGATGGTCGACAATAGAAATCAGTGAAACTATCAGGAACAAGTTCTCATGGAAAACATTAAAAGGAAAATTTATAAGGAGTTTCAGGCTATCGATTCTGCCGATAACATCGAATTCGTGACGGGGAAGCGCCCCATTCTTTATGTGTCAGATTTTTCCTTTACGCCTCCCACGGACGTGGTTGAATCTGAAGATACCGTGTATGTGATCATGGAAATAGCCGCTTTGACTCAATCAAATTTAAGCATCAGCTACCGGGAAGGGTATTTGATTATTAAAGGTGAAAGAAAGGAAAGCCGGTTAGGCAAGGATGTTAAGGTGGTCAAATATCATAAGAAAGAAATAGATTATGGGCCTTTTCTGGTGAAGATAAAAATGAACACCCGCATCGACAAAGATCGAATATCGGCTGATTACAAGGATGGTATGCTGTTAGTAGCATTACCGAAAAATGTCAGTCGCACTGTCTCAAAAGATCGTGAAATACCCATTACCATCAAGTAAACAGAAGTTGATATATAAACTGTTAGAACAGGTTTTAAAAAATGACCAGAATTGAAAAACACGATGATCTGAATAAAGGTGAAGCGCTGTATATCCTGCCGGTGAAAAATGTGGTGGTTTTTCCGAATGTGATCTTTCCACTTTCGCTGGAAAATCCGGAATTGATTGAAGTGATCAATAATGCATTAGTTCATCAGCGTCCCATTGGCATTTTCACTGAACTGGAGCGGGAAGAAAAAATGACCCACATCTTCAAGGTAGGTACAAAAGCGTCCATTCTGAAAATGTTCCACATGCCGGATGGCAGTATCCGCCTTTTAATTCAGGGAATCAGCCGGGTTAAAATCATAAGGATGATTCAGCGGTCGCCGGTGATTATTGGAAAAACCAGTGATCTACCGGTTCTGGTAAAAGATCACGTCTATTGTGAAGCCCAACTTCGGACCATAAAAGGATTGCTGAAAAAAATCAGTACCAATTCTCAGGCCATCCCGCCCGACTATTATCAAACAGTGATTAATCAAAAGAATCTGGAAAAATTTGTAGACTCCTTATCTGCCAATCTGGAAATCACTTTACGTGAACAGCAGCAATTGTTAGAAGAATCTGTGCTGGATAAGCGGCTGGAAAAGTTGCTGGATATTTTAAACCGTGAATATAAGATCATTGAAATATCGGGAGAGATTCAACGGCGGGTGAATAGCCAGGTGAATAAATCACAGCGCGAATACATCCTGCGCGAACAGATGAAAGCCATTAAGCAGGAATTGGGAGAAGTGGAGGGTGACGAAGAAGAGGATTGGGAAGAAGAAATTGAGGATTTACGCAAACAAATCAAAAAAGCGGGCATGCCGCCTGAGGTGGAGAAAGTTGCCCTGAAAGAATTAGATCGGCTGGACGAGATGTCCCCCATGGCCGCGGAATACACCATTAGTCGGACCTATGTGGATTGGCTGATCTCTTTGCCCTGGAATAAGGAGACCACCGATAATGTGGACCTGAAAAATGCCAAGAAGATTCTGGATGAAGATCACTATGGACTGAATGATGTCAAGGATCGCATCTTAGAAGTGTTGGCCATCCGTAAATTAAAACAACAATCAAAGGGTCCTATTCTCTGTTTTGTTGGTCCTCCGGGAGTGGGAAAAACCAGTTTGGGACGGTCAATTGCGCGAGCAATGGGTCGCCGATTTGTGCGATTCAGTGTGGGTGGTATCCGGGATGAAGCGGAGATTCGCGGGCATCGCCGTACCTACATTGGCGCCATGCCGGGTCGAATTATCCAGATGATTAAAGAAGCCGGAACCTGTAATCCGGTTTTCATGCTGGATGAAATTGATAAGATCGGTTCTGATTTTCGCGGAGACCCCGCTTCCGCTTTATTGGAAGCGCTGGATCCTCAGCAAAATCGGGACTTTGTCGATCACTATCTGGATGTAAAATTCGATCTATCAAAAGTCCTTTTTATCACTACCTGTAATGTGCTGCACGAAATTCCTCCGGCCTTGCTGGATCGTCTGGAAGTGATAGAGCTTCCTGGATATATCACCGAGGAAAAGATTCAGATTGCCAAACAATACCTGATTCCGCGCCAGCTGGAGGAGAATGGATTGACCAAAGAGCAGTTGAAATTTGAAGGGAATGCCATCGCTCAGATCATCAGTCATTACACTGACGAAGCCGGGGTGAGAAATCTGGAGCGGGAACTGGCCCGCATCTGCCGGAAAGTGGCTCGCCGGATTGCCGAGGGGAGTAAAAAATGTAACTATATCAAGATGGGTGATCTGATCGAATATCTGGGACCACCGAAAAATTATCAGGAATTAGCTGGTATCCAGGATGAGGTGGGGATTGCCACTGGTTTAGCCTGGACTCAGGCCGGCGGTGAAATTTTGTTCATTGAGTCAACAGTGATGAAAGGAGGAAAAAATCTCACTCTCACCGGTCAGTTAGGTGAAGTGATGCGTGAATCGGCCCAGGCCGCGTTGAGTTATTTACGCTCGCACGCCAGCCGCTTCAATATTGATCCTGAATTTTTCCAGCAGAATGATATTCATATCCATGTCCCCTCTGGATCGGTTCCCAAAGATGGTCCTTCGGCCGGGGTAACGATTGCTACCTCTTTGCTATCGCTCCTCAGCCAGAAACCAGTACGCTTTGATGTGGCGATGACCGGGGAGATTTCTCTGCGGGGTCGAGTGTTGCCAGTGGGAGGAATTAAAGAAAAAGTGCTGGCGGCTCGACGCGCCGGTATACAAACCGTCATTCTACCGAAACGCAATGAAAAAGATTTACTGGAAATCCCGGAAAATCTGCGGAAGAAAATGACTTTTATCTTTGTGGAGAAGCTGAGTGAAGTATTCGAAGTCGCCATTCGCAATGGTCAGCCGCAAAAGAAAAAAACAACTCGCTCCGGGAGAAAAAAAATCAAGGAGTTGAATCGCCCGCTTCTTCCCTCATTACCCTGAGAAGCTGAAAGACAATTTGAGGAGGCTAAACAGAGATGAATCCATGGCAAGGTGGGCATAATGTATTAATCACTGGTGCAACGAAAGGCATAGGGTATCAATTGAGTTTATGCTTTGCCGAACACCACTATAATCTCGTGTTGGTAGCCCGCCAGACCGAACAACTGGAGAAACAAAAAAAAGAATTGGAAAAGCAGTATGCTATTCAGGTCAAAACCCTGACGGTTGATTTATCGGTGCCGGCCTTTGCAAAAAATGTGTTCCCATCTTTACAGCAAGAAGGCATCTCCATCGAAATTTTAGTGAACAATGCCGGCTTTGGATTGCGTGGTCCTTTTACCCAGACAGATCTCGATAAAGAAATTGAGATGATAAATTTAAATGAGATTGCTCCTGTAATCTTAAGCAAATTTTTTGTAAAACAATTGCCACCCGGGAGAAAAGGGAGAATACTCAATGTGGCTTCCACCGCCGCCTTTATTCCCGGCCCTTATATGTCCGTCTATTATGCCAGTAAAGCGCAGTTGTGGTCCCTTAGTCAGGCTTTGGCTTATGAATTTGCTGAAAAAGGGATAACAGTTACCACGCTTTGCCCGGGACCAACCCTCACCGAATTTCAGCAGCGAGCTGGCCTGCATGATGTCCGGTTAGTGAAAACACCGATGATGGATGCAGCGATTGTTGCCCGCCTCGGATTCAAAGGATTAATGAAAGGAAAAAGAACGGTTGTTCCAGGGTTTTTAAATAAACTTTCGGTTCTCACCATGAAATTAATCCCAGCACGCTGGCTATTGCCGTTTATCAAATATGTCCATAGTTAATTTTCTGTGACCTTTTACATATGAAAAAATCTGAGCTACCACATGTGATTATGTATACCGATGGTGCCTGTACCGGCAATCCCGGACCCGGCGGTTATGGAGTGGTTCTGAAATCTGGTCAGCATCGCAAAGAAATTTCTGCTGGCTACCGCCAGACGACCAATAACCGAATGGAATTGATGGCGGTCATTGCCGGATTAGAGGCGGTGAAGAAGCGCTGTCGCATTACCATTTACACCGACTCCCAATATATTGCTGAAAGTATCAATAATAGGTGGGTGTACCGATGGAAGGAAAAAGGTTGGCGCCGCTCGAAACAGCAGCTGGCCCACAATCACGATTTGTGGGAAAAACTCCTGCAACTGCTGGACGATCATCAGGTGGAAGTCAAATGGGTGAGGGGACATATCGGAGAGCCGGAAAATGAACGGGCCGATAGACTGGCTGTTCAGGCCAGTCAAAGTTCCACTTTGTTGGTTGATGAATACTATGAAAATTTAATAGCGCAAAATCAGACCTTTGTTTAAAAATAGGCTCAGCTTTTTCAGGGTGCAGTCAATCCTCAGTTAATTTTCATCGCTTCTCCGGGAGATAAAAAAATACTTTTTGTAGAAAAGGTGCGCCTATAAATTCTGTAAAATATATGAGAAAACTTATGAAGAAAATTTTTCTTTTTACATTGGGCATTACTCTTCTTTCTTCCGCTCAAACCTTCAATGATTTTCTGGGACGGGTCAACTCTGCCCCCGATTCCTTAAAAATGTCCATTGTGGACAGTTTTATGAATGCCGTGCCCGCCTTTCCCTATCTTGAACAAGATACTCTGGCCCATTTTCTGTTTCGCGGCAATGCCTCCACCATCACCATTCCAGGTGATGCAAACCAATGGAATGTGAATGCTTTTTCCATGACAAAAATAGCGGGAACGAATCTCTGGTATTACAGCGCCGTTTTTGAGCCGGATGCCCGCCTCGATTATAAATTTGTTATAAATAACAGTAACTGGATACTCGATCCGTTGAATCCTTTCCAGGTGGCAGGGGGGTATGGTCCCAATTCAGAATTGCGAATGCCCCATTATATCCCTGCACCGGAAATACAGTTTTATTCGAATATTTCCCACGGCGCCCTCACCGATACTAATTTTTACAGTGTCCATCTGGGAAATTCGCGCACCATAAGTGTCTATTTACCTCCTTCCTTCTTCTACACCAGTGATAGTTTTCCGGTGATGGTGTTTCATGACGGTCTGGAATATCTCAGTCTGGCCAATGCTAAAAATATATTTGACTATTTAATCGCTCAGGAAAGAATCGTTCCTACTGTTGGAGTATTTGTACCGCCAGTAAACCGCACTGAAGAGTATGCCGGAAACTTAATGCCGCAGTTCTCACAGTTCATTGTGAATGAAGTAATGCCCTGGGTGGATCGAAAATTTCGTACCCGTCGCGATCCAGCTTATCGGGCGACACTGGGAGCCTCGAATGGAGGTAACATTGCCCTGTGGCTGGGATTGAATTATCCGCAGACTTTTGGCCGGATTGCTGCCCAATCCAGCAATGTGCTGAACAATATTTCCAGTGGATTTCAGAATGGTCCCCAGTTACCCACCTGGTTTTATCTGGACATTGGGACCTATGATATTCCCCAGCTAATACCTTTGGTGAATAATTTGGTGCAGATATTAAATAACCGTGGTTATGTCTATCAATATCGCGTGTATCATGAAGGTCACAGCTGGGGGAATTGGCGGGCGCATGTGGATAATGCTCTGGAAATGTTTTTTCCCGGGAATTCCCTGAGTATTAAATATCAGAAAACAAATTTTCCTCAATTGGCCTTGTCTTCAAATTATCCCAATCCTTTTAATTCCAGCACCACTATCTCTTTTGAATTATATCGAAAGATGGAAATCAAAGTGGCGGTTTATGACATTCGTGGTGAGATGGTGCGCCTGCTGGTTCATGGCCAGCGGGGAGCGGGTCAACATTTTATTCGATGGGATGGCACGAATAATCGACTGGAAACCGTGTCCTCCGGAATATACTTGTTGGTGCTGGAGGCCGAAGGTCAGCGATTAAGTCATAAAATGATTTTCCTGCGGTAAAAGTGGTGCGCTCTGTATTCTGAGATGATATTTCACCTATCTTTCGTTCAAATTGATTTGATTTATTTGCGAAAATGGATAATCAATTTTCAACTTTTAAAAAAAATTTCGTGTATCTTTGTTCTTTTAATAAATATCTAAAAATCGACGAGAAGATTAACAGATGAGCGACTGATTCATCTGTGAGTTGATAATTTTCCGTTGAAAATATTTGAGAGTTTAGCAATTTCTTAAAAAAAGCAGGAAGGATAGTATGAAAAAATTATTAATTCTTGGAGCGGGGACGGGTGGTACCATCATGGCCAATAAATTAGCGCCGGTTCTGGATAAACGAGAATGGCAAATCACCATTGTGGATAAAGACGAGACTCATCATTATCAACCGGGGTATTTATTTATTCCATTCAACATTTATCAGCGAGAAGATGTCATAAAGCCGCGACGGGATTTTTTTCCGCCGGGAATCGAAGTTATCATGTCCCCGATTGAAGTGATTGAGCCAGAAGCCAATCGAGTGAAATTAAGCAATGGCAAGCTTCTTTCATATGATATCCTGATTGTGGCGACGGGTACAAGCATTCATCCAGAAGAAACAGAGGGACTGATGAATGGTGCCTGGAGAAAAAATATATTTGATTTTTATACATTGGAGGGGGCAGTAGCATTGCAGCAATTTCTAAAATACTGGGAAGGGGGGCGGATGGTGGTACACATCGTCGAAATGCCCATTAAATGTCCGGTGGCTCCCTTAGAGTTCTCTTTTTTGGCCGACTGGTGGTTCACCGAACAGGGTATCAGAGATAAAGTGCAGATTGATTATGTGACACCGCTTCCGGGAGCATTTACCAAGCCCCGTGCTTCCCAACTTTTAGGTGATTTTCTCTCTAAAAAAAATATCAACCTGATTCCTGAGTTTTCTGTCGCTCGGGTGGATACGACTAATAACAAACTCATTTCCTGGGACAAGCGAGAGGTTTCTTACGACCTGCTGGTAACCATTCCCACCAATATGGGTTCGGAGGTGATCGCCAATTCGGGAATAGGGAATGAACTCCATTTTATTCCTACCGATCCATACACTCTACAGTCGAAAAAGTATGAAAACATTTTTGTGATTGGAGATGCTAGCGATTTACCCAGCTCTAAAGCCGGATCAGTGGCTCATTTTCAGGCTGATACTTTATTTGAAAATCTGATGTGCTACATCGATGGTCGCAAGCTGAGAGCCCGGTTTGATGGTCATGCCAACTGCTTTATTGAATCGGGGTTTGGAAAAGGATTATTGATCGATTTCAACTATGATGTAGAACCATTGCCTGGCAAATATCCCTTGCCGGGAATTGGCCCATTCTCTTTGCTACAGGAAACCAAGATGAACCATTGGGGTAAAATGATGTTTCGCTGGGTGTACTGGAATCTATTAATAAAAGGTTCTGAATTGCCTATCGAAGCACAAATGGTAATGGCTGGAAAGAGGTTATGATTATGGATAACAAACAGATCGAACAACAGCTTCTTGAAATAAATCAGAAGCTGAATCTCATTACAGAATACCTGCAGGAACAAAAGCGGCGGCAACAGGAATGGGATGAATTAAAAAACGATTTGACGCTGGTTGGAAAAGACGTTTTTCAAACGGCCGTGCAAGAGCTGGACGAAATTTCCTACCATTTTGATACCGCTGACCTTTTATATCTGCTAAAAAAATTACTGCGCAATACCCGCAATCTTACCAAAATGATGGACCAGTTGGAAAGCGCAACTGATTTCCTGCATGATATTACCCCCCTGGGGAAACACATCCTGGATGAACTCATGGAAAATTTAACCAGCCTGGAGCAGAAAGGTTATTTCGATTTTGGCCGCGAAGCTTTGAAAATTGTTGATACTATTGTTACTTCTTTTACGGTAGATGATGTGCGTTTATTGCGCGAAAATATTGCTTCCATACTCTTGACCATTAAAAGTTTTACTCAACCTCAAATGCTCAGCACCATCAACAATGCACTGGGCTTTTTCCAGAAAATGGAAGTAATGGTTGAGCAGGACGTCAGTTACCGGTCATTGCTCAAAGAATTGCGTGATCCGGAATTTAAGCGAGGGTTAGCGTTTGTAATTCAATTTATGAAGAGTATGGTTCATACCAATGGAAATCAAAATTCTCACAAAGAAATACAAGAAAAAATACAATGAAAAGAAAGGAGATTAAATTATGCCAATGAAAACAATTGCCGGAAAAACGGTGGAGGTGGACAACGAGGGTTTTCTGGTCCACCATACCGATTGGACGGAAGAGATGGCCGTGGAATTAGCCCGGGAAGAAGGAATTGAACTGACCGAGGCTCACTGGAAGGTCATCAATTTTGTTCGCAAAGATTTTGCAGAAACCGGGCAAGTGCCCACGATTCGCCGGATGAAAAATGTAGGGGGAATTCCTACCAATGAGTTATATGAGTTGTTTCCGCAAGGGCCGGCCAAGAAAGCCGCGAAAATTTCAGGATTTAGTAAACCGCAAGGTTGTGTGTAATCTTGGGTGTAATCATAAGAGGAGACTATCATGGCTGAAACTATTAAAAAAGTATCGATTATTATTTCCCATGGATCGCTGGAAGGAGTGTATCCCGGGCTGATTATGGCCAATGGAGCCAGAATGGAAGGAATTGAAGCCAATTTGTTTTTCACTTTTTTTGGTCTAGAAGCTATCATGAAAAAGCGGATGAACAAAATTAAAGTGGCGACGGTGGGCAATCCTGCCATGCACATTCCTTCCTTACTGGGAATTCTTCCCGGTATGTCAGCCTTTGCGACCTGGAAGATGAAACGGGAAATGGAAAAACTGGATATTCCACCCATTCCGGAATTTATTGAGATGGTATATGACGCCGGAGCGAAATTGTATGCCTGTAAGGCAACGGTGGATATGTTCCACCTGACCAAAGATGATTTCTGCGAGCAGACCGATTCCATCATCAACGTCGGCAAGTTTTATGAAATCGCGGCCGGCGGACAGATTATTTTTACCTAAACGAATTTTTCCAATTTGAAAAAAATGGCCTGGATACCACCACATTAAATCAATGAAAGACCTTTTCAGCGGACCATAAAAGCCTCTTCTTTTTTTAGCGAAGAGGCTTTTTCTGTTTTATACCAGGATAAAATGGAGTGTAGTCAAGGCGTTGCGGTCTTTTAGATACGATGGGGCCTGGCCGTGCACCAAACGGGAGTAAGGTTGACAAAGATTTTTTTTAGACAGGATAACAGGATTGACAGGATAGATTAAGAGAAATTTTTTGGATACAGATTTACAAAAGAATAGGTCAGACCCTTAATGATCTTGTAAATCCTGTTATCCCGTCTAAATT
>CAYMXZ010000130.1:0-9858 GCA_964394475.1 uncultured Caldithrix sp.
CAGCTATGTGTGCAAGGTCGGGGAAAAGCGTCAGGTGAAAAATACCGGCTCGGACACACTGCGAGTTACTAACATTCTTAGTACTAATCCAGTCTTTGCCGTGGATACCACCCATTTCACCGTTGCTCCTCCCCTGGATAGTTTCGAAGTGAGGGTTTCATTCAGCCCGGTTATACCCGGTGACTATCAAGGCTATCTATTGATTGAAAGTAATGATCCCGTCACCCCGGTGGATTCCGTACTGGTAATGGGAGTTGCTGCAGAGGCACCTCTGGCCGTGGTGAGTCCGAATTTTGTGAATCCAGTCTATGTTCCGATGGGTGACTCTACCGACATTTTCATCAATCTCGGCAATGCCGGAGGCAGTCCGCTGGTCTGGAGCGCTTTTGCCTCTAATGTGCCTGCCACCACTGAAAAAATCATGTTGCCCATTTATGGCCCGAAGGAAATATCAGAATTTGCTGAATATAGTCCCTCTCTGAAATCAAATCATAGTTTGAACATCGACGCTCTGTGGGATCTGCAATTCAGCTTTAATTTGGAACTTGCTTCCGGGGCATTAGGGAATGCAGGTGCCGAATTCGATGGCACGTATTATTACACCACTCGCTGGGCATCCAATCTGCTGCACAAATACGATATGACAGGTACCCTGGTGGAAGAATTCTCCGTTCCAGGAGTCACTGGCTTGCGCGACCTGGCCTTCGATGGTACTTATATGTATGGTGGAGCTAATGCTACTACTGTATATATGATGGATTTCAATACCAAGGTCCTGATTGGAACCATTCCTTCTCCAATAGCAGTTAGAAGTATTGCTTATGACAGTGATAATGATGCTTTCTGGGTAGGAAACTGGGATACAGATAATCTGGTGTTGATCAGTCGGACAGGTACTACCCTGGCGACTATTCCCTATACTACCCACGGTTTGGGTTCAATCTACGGTTCAGCCTATGATAACTGGAGCGACGGAGGACCTTATCTCTGGGTATTTGATCAGGGCTCGGGTCAGGGTTTCCCACAATATATCCATCAGATTAATATTGCAACCGGTACGACGACCGGCGTGAGTCATGATGTGACGCTGGAATTCCCGGCTGTTTCTGGAATTGCCGGTGGATTATTTACCGCCGAAGGCATTGTGCCAGGTAAAGCCTCTATTGGTGGCGTATTGCAGGGTACACCGGATATGTTCTTTGTGTATGAATTGACTGAAACCGCTCCAGACTGGATCAAGGTATTGGTCTCTGGTGGAACGATTTCCCCCATGGATCAGTTCGATATTCCGGTCAGGATCTACCAGAACGCCACTCCCGGTGATACTGCTTATGTGATAATCCAAACCAATGATCCCGCTCTACCAGTAACCAGCATACAGGTCATTCGCACCATGGTTACCGGTTTGGGAGATCTGACCGCACTACCGACAACTTATGATGTCTCGCAAAACTATCCCAATCCTTTCAATCCCAGCACGACCATTAAATACCAACTGCCAGAAATCAGTGATGTGAAGCTGGTGATTTACAATGTGTTGGGGCAGAAGGTGCGCACGCTGATAAATGATCGCATTGAAGCGGGATATCATTCGGTGGTATGGGATGGCCGCAATGATGAAGGCCGAGCAGTAGCCAGCGGGATTTACATTTACCGCTTTGAGGCGGGTAATTTCCAACGCACTATGAAGTTAATGATGCTGAAGTAATTTCAAACTAATACAAAAAAAATAGCCCTGGTAATTAAGACCAGGGCTATTTTTTTAGTAACAAACTATTAATTATTCAGTATTATCTCTGCCCCTAACGCCTGCACGCCAATACCATTCACAAATCCTTTGGCAAATATGGTATAAATTTTTCCATTTTGCAGAACAATCCCTGGCAGATCAAGAACAACTGTACTGGTTCCAGCTAACCTCACTTGCAGATCATAAGTCCCGGAATTCAACGGAGTAAAATCAGTGTATTCCTTGAAGGATTTATTTCCAAACACTATTGTACCATCAGTAAGGGTGATATCAACGGCGGGAGCGTCGGGAGAGAGATGAATGAAGCGTACATGAGACTTTCCTGAAGCAGGAGGCGTAAGATCATCTGTCAATACCAATGGTTCGATTGACGATACTTCATCAATTGCAAAAATAGAGTAGTAAGAACTCGATTGAAGGGTTATCGTGGCATCAATGACGGTGGTAGTGGAACCGGCCACATTCACTTTAATGTTTCTGGTGCCAGCTAAAATGGAGAGATAACCAGTATTCTCCGGGAAGATTAAAGGCGAAGTATTTATTTTCTGGTCATCTATTAGCAAATCGACTCCTGGAGCATCGGGAGAAGCGTGGGTAACCAGAATGTTTGTGGTGGCAAAATCCAGATCGACATACACATCACCTGGATCATTATCAATGAATACACGAACCGTAAAAGGATACTGGGCTTGACTCAATGTGCCAAGAGCCATAACAGTATAAACAATACCATTTTGAACAGAGACAGGGTTTAAAACAATTACTTCCGAAGCTGATCCGGCGGGAGTGACAACAAATTGAAAAACGCCAGCATCCACTTCGATGTAATTGGTTATTTCCTTAAATTGGACATCAGAAAAAACAGGAGCTGATGATCCGCTACCCACTTTAATATCAACTGCCGGTGCATCTGGAGAAGCATGAATAAACCGTATCTTTGCCTTCGAAGGATTCGGTGTCCTTGCATCCTCAGCAATGATTGGTTCGATAGATGTCAGCTGATTTACAGCGACCACCGTATATTCCTTGTTAGCTTCAACCGGAAGATTAGCCTCTATCACCACCGGTGAAGTCGTCCCGGCCGGAGTGACTTTTACATTTCGTACCCCTGCCTCTATCTCCGCATATCCAGTTGATTCGCCATACACCAGACCAGATACCGCTTTTACTCCATCGACAGCGACATCAACGGCAGGAGCGTCATAGCTGGCATGAATTAACCTTACCTTACTGGTTTCAATCTGCGGTGTGGTGCTTTTATCATCCTTATCGCAACCGACGAACACCAGAAGCGGAACCAGGATCAATGCCAAAATACCAAACTTAAATTTACTAAACATAACATCCTCCTTATTAAATTTGTGTTAAATGATATGAGAATAAAAAGATCTATTTCTTATTCCATCAATTATTTGCACTATTAATATAATTAATTGTCTAAATAATGTCAAGAATAATTTTATACAAATTATAAACATTTCTAAAAATATTCTATTTTATATAAATATATTATTAAACAATTTATTGACAAGACTAAAACAATTGATTATATTTTTATATGGAAAATGAGAAAAAATTTCCGATTAAGATTGTATCGCATATGACCGGACTTACCGTTCATACCATCAGGATGTGGGAGAAACGCTACAAAGCGGTGGAACCACAGCGAACATCCACTAACCGCCGTCTCTACTCCGATCAGGATATATTTCGTTTGCGATTACTCAAGAAGGCAACCGACATGGGATATTCCATCGGACAGGTAGTTAAATGGAACACCAGCGAACTGGAAAAATTCGTAACATCTTATCATTTGGATTCTGTAGTTTCTCCCCTGACTTCAGATTCCTCTACCACCGAAAAAAATTTATCCTTTTTTTACCAGCAAGCATGGGAAGCTATACTAACCTTAAATGCAGTACATCTCGAAAACATTTTACTTCAGACTATCGCCTCTCACAATTTATTCACGGTGTTGGAAAAATTAATTGTGCCTTTGCTGAAAAATATCGGTGATTCCTGGCAAAAAGGTTTGATCAGAATTTATCACGAGCATATGATGACAATTGTGATTCGAAAGTTTTTACAGGATCAATTGCTTTCCATTCGAGTGCCACCCTCTGCGCCAACAATAGTTGTGGCCACTCCCACCGGACAACAACATGAGCTCGGGGCATTAATTTCCGCCGTAACCGCCGCTTCTCTTGGATGGGAAGTTATTTATTTAGGAACAAACCTTCCAGCTGAAGAAATTGCCGGGGTTATTAACGAGAAAAAAGCTCAAGCCTTACTGCTTAGTATTGTCTATCCAGCGAGAGATCCTCAACTGAAAAATGAATTATACCGTTTGCGCCAAATGACGGATAAAAAATTAAAGCTCCTTGTTGGAGGACAAGCTGTACAGTCATATCTCCCCACTCTCCAATCAGTGGAAGCCCTTATCTTCTCTGACTTTTCTCAGCTTCTTCATTACCTGAATACTTTATCGTCAGAAGAATTATGATTCATCCTCGCTTTCATAATTCATCTGAATAAAGCTGTAAACAGGAGCATTTAGGTTACATTTTATTTAGCCAATTGATATCCACCTGGCTCAAGACTGTGAACATAACACATGAAAAAATCCCTCTTGACATTAATTTATAATTCATTAAATTGAGAATGAATTTTTAAATAGATGTTATCGCTTATCCTGCGAAAAGTAGCATGTCATTTTTGTAAAAAAATTATTTTTCAGATAATTTATAATCAATTCGTTTGGAGGTTAATGTATGGGTGATAAATCTAGGTCGCATGGTATTTCCAGACGTAAATTTCTGAAAACGTTTGGAAGTGGGGTGGTAGGGACTACCGTTGCTCTCAATACCTTAAAGGCGGCCACTAAAGAAAAAAAGGAAACGGGGAAGCCTTCCCCCCATCAGCAGCGAGTGCCGCTTTCATTAGAAGTCAATGGAAAACACTATACCTTGCTGGTGGAACCACAAACCAGTCTGGCTGAACTTCTGCGCAATCAGCTAAAACTCACCGGTACTAAAATTGTCTGCAATCATGGAGAATGTGGAGCCTGCACGGTGCTTCTCGACAATAAAGCTGTGTATTCCTGTCATCTCCTGGCCCTCGATGCCGCCGGCAAGTCGGTAACCACCATCGAAGGTTTATTGGATGGTGAAGAATTACATCCACTGCAGAAAGCTTTTGTTGAGCACGATGGGTTGCAATGTGGTTTCTGTACGCCCGGGCAGATCATGGCCGCTCAGGCATTATTGTTAAAGAATCCCCATCCCTCCCGTGAAGAAGTGTTAACGGGTATGTCAGGAAACCTTTGTCGCTGCGCTGCCTATCCGCATATTATTGAATCTGTTCTGGCAGCAGCAAAAAACAATTCTCCCAAACTATGAACAGTAATCGGCTAAATCGGAGGAAAATCCATGCCTTCGCGTAAAATAGTGAAATCAAAACGTTTTTTTGAACAGGGCTTTATCGAAACCATCGCTGAGGTTTCCACAGACGAATACAAATCATGGAATCAGAAAAAAGATTTTAAATATGTGGGTAAACCAATTCCACGCAAAGATGGGTATGATAAAGTGAGCGGAACAGCCAAATATACCTTCGATATTGAACTCCCCCATCTGGCATTCGCTAAAACCCTTCGCTGTCCCCTCCCCCATGCTAAAATCAAACGAATCAATATCGATAAAGCCAAACAGCTCCCCGGAGTTCTGGAGATTATTACTTATCAAAATACGCCGGAAATCAAATGGTATTATACCAGCTTCCTGTTTGATCCGGTTTTGCGCTATGAAGGAGATGAAGTGGCCTGTGTGGCAGCTGAAACCGAAGCAATAGCCGAGCAAGCGACTAAATTAATTGAAGTCGAATATGAGGAATTACCTTTCGTCGTCGATCCAGCAGAAGCGATGAAACCCACCGCACCTCCCCTCTATCCTTCCGGTAATATTCTAAATAATCAACCCTCCACTTATAAGCGAGGAGATGTGGAAAAAGGATTTGCCGAAGCCGATGTTATTATCGAAGATACCTTTAGCACACAAATAGAAATTCACAATCCAACTGAGCCTCATTGTAGCGTGGTGAATTGGGATGGCGATAGATTGACGGTCTGGGACAGCACCCAGGCAATTTTTAATGTTCGAGGTAGATTGGCACGAAGCTTGGGCATCCCGGAGAGCAAAGTTCGAGTGATTAAAAAATATATGGGCGGCGGCTTTGGCAGTAAACTGGAAGCCGGCAAATATACCGTGATGGCTGCCATTCTATCGAAAAAAATTGGCCGACCTGTTAAAATTTCACTGGATCGACGGGAAATGAATCTGGCGGTAGGAAATCGTCCGGATTCTGTACAGCGCCTGAAAGTAGGAGTAAAAAAGGATGGTACTCTAACGGCGATGACCCATTATTCTTACGGCTCAGCCGGTGCTCATCCCGGTGATGCTGATTGCAGTTGGCCTCTGGTCAGCATTTATCAATGTCCCAATATTTCCACCGAAGAGTATTCAGTTTTCATCAATACTGGCCGGAATAGGCCTTTTCGGGCGCCCGGACATGTGCAGGGCACCTTTGCCTTAGAATCTATTCTCGACGAAGCGGCGGCGAAGATAGGGATGGATCCTCTGGAATTTCGTTTAAAAAACTATGCAGAAATCGATCAAACTGAAAATCAGCCCTACAGCAGCAAATTGTTACGCGAAGCGTATATGCGGGGTGCCGAAGCGTTTGGATGGAAGAAAAAATGGAAACCCGATGGCTCCGACCCCGGACCTATTAAACGAGGAGTGGGTCTGGCCACTCAAATCTGGTGGGGGGAAGGGGGACCACCTACATTTGTCACCATGAATTTAAACAGTGATGGCAGTGTTCAACTGCTCTGCGGTACGCAGGATCTGGGAGGTGGAACTTACACTTTTATGGCCCAGGTGGCCGCCGAAGTATTGGAGATTCCCATCGAGAAGATTGAAGTCATTCTGGGGGACACGGCTACCTGCCCCTATGGTCCTACCAGTGGTGGCAGTCAAACGGCACCTTCTGTATCGCCTGCTGTTCGTGATGCGGCGGAACAGATGAAATCAAAATTAATGTCCGGCGCCGCCGCCATCCTGGAAATTCCCGAAGATAATCTACAATACCAGGAGGGAATGATTTTCGCGAAAAACGATCCGGAGAAAAAGTTGACTATTGGGGAAGTGGTAAATAAAATGGATGAAAAGGTTCTCACCGTCACCGGAGCCCGCTCTGCGAATCGTCCGGGTTATACAATGAATTCCTTTGGAGTTCAGTTTGCAGAAGTAGAAGTGAATACCGACACCGGACAGGTGAGAGTGCTTAAAATTGTGGCGGCCCATGATATCGGGCGAGTATTAAATCAGAAGTTGCTGGATAATCAATTCCATGGAGGAATTATTCAGGGAATAGGTTTTGCCTTAATGGAGCAAAGAGTCATCGACCGCAATACCGGAAAAGTGTTAACCACAAATTTACACGACTATAAAGTTCCAACCATGAAAGATACTCCGGAAATTGAAGTGATTATTGTGAGTCAGGGCGATGAAATCATCAGCAATACCGGCGTCAAAGGCATTGGTGAGCCAGCGACCATTCCTACTTCGGCGGCGATTGCGAATGCCGTGGCCAACGCCATTGGAGTGCGGATTAAAAGTTTACCCATAACCCCTGATAAAGTGTTAATGGCCTTATATGGATAAAGAATAGAAAGTATATTGCAAGAATATTGAGGATAAATCTATGAAAAGTTTCGAATATATTCAGCCAAAATCATTGGAAGAAGCCAGTCAATTTCTGGCGAAAGGCTGGGAGGAAGCGCTTCCCTTTGCCGGCGGATCGGATATATACGGAATGCTAAAACACGATCTGGTTGCTCCTGCCAGGATCGTCAATCTCAAATCCATTCCCCATCTTGATCAAATCGAATACGTGCCTGCGAAAGGGATAAAGATTGGTGCTCTGGTTAAAATCGCCGATATTGCCGATCACCAGATTATTCAACAGAAATTCACAGTCCTGGCACAGGCGGCGGCAGAAGTTGCCACTCCTCAATTGCGGAACATGGGAACGATTGGGGGAAATATTTGCCAACGACCACGCTGCTGGTATTTCCGCGGTGATTTTCACTGCCTGCGCAAAGGCGGAGATAGGTGTTATGCCGTTGATGGTGAAAATAAATATCATTGCATCATCGGAGGAAGTCCCTGTTTTATCGTTCATCCTTCCGATACGGCAGTGGCTCTGCTGGCTTTAAATGCGCAACTTACTATCCGCATTGGGAAAAAATCAAAAATAGTTGCCATCAAAGATTTTTTTATTCTTCCCGAACAAAATGTACAGCGTGAAAATATTTTAGCTCCGGGTGAGATTCTTGAAGAAATATTCATTCCCGAGCCAGCACCAGGGACTCAGAGCGCTTATCTGAAAGTAAAAGAGAGAGGTGCCTGGGATTTTGCAGTGGTGAGTGTGGCGGCTGTTGTCAGAAAATTAGAAAAACAAATACTCTCCGCCCAAATTGCTCTGGGAGGAGTGGCTCCCATTCCCTGGTTGGAAAATGAGGTAGCCAATCGGCTAAAAAATATACAGATCACTGAACAAAATTTGGCTCTCGCTTCCGGGGAAGCACTTAAGGACGCCTACCCATTGGAACAAAATAAATATAAACTTATTATGGCCAGAAATTTAATTAGAAGGGTATTAATTAATCTTACTATTACTTAATTCTGGTTGTAAATGGTACATAGTTCCAAACGACGCAGAAACAAATAGCTATCGCACTTCACTTTTAAAATATAAATAGCGGATATTCACTCTCCGAATAAGGCATTCCAGAGAGTTTTTTCAATTAATGGACTTATATATTGCTGAAATAAATGGTCCGCTGAGATAGTCGAATGGCTTGATCTGACTTTGCAGAATACAGCCCGTATATTTATCTGTCAATAGAAGTCGGGCACATTCCGCCAGACCTGCGGCGGTAGTGGCTTGAATGGCCCGCAGGGTTTTACCTGCGATCTCCACCGGTTTGATCAGATAATATTTTTCCAGAATTCGCAATTTCCCCTGTTGATTCTTTCCAGTTACCGACGCATAAATTACCACCTGGTCATCTTCCACCGCTGGGATTGTTTCCTCCATTCTCTTCTGCAACACCTGCACTTTGTCTTCACCATACGGAATTTGACGTAGAACACTCTCAATCCAATCATAATGTCCGGGATAGCGTAAGGTTTTATAATCCAGGCTTCGGGTTTTCCCGGCCAGGGCCTCCGGTAAATCAGCCGCTCCCCCCGAGGTCAAATCTTCCTCATACTCTGTTCCATGCAGAATAATTCTGGAGCGTTCAGTAAGTGAAGCTTTTATGACTATTTCATAATTGCGAATAATTTTCGCCGGTTCCACATACAGGGTAGCCACTCCCACCGGACTCCAGGTGAAGCCATAAAAATGAGGGGGATACGCATTTTGGGTGAGAGCGCCGACTTTCATATTGACGCTCTCCACCTGGCGGACTTTATTCTCTTTACAAAATTGTTGAAATAATCCATTCGCCAGAACATTGATAAATCCGGGAGCCAAACCAGCTTGCAAAATAAATCCTTTTTTCGAATGGCGGGCTATTTCCATCACTTCATTGGTTTCTTTGACATATTCAGTGAGATTGACATAATGCAGGTTATGCTGCAGAGCAAACCTGGCCATGCGCGGAGCTTGATTTCCCGGCAGACAATCCAGTATGATATCAGCGTGTGAAAGAATCCGATGAAATAACGAATTGCCATCTTTCTCAGGCATCACAAAATAGGTTATCTCAGTCTTTTTAGCTGAATGTTTTTTGATCCATTCCACAGCGCTTTTCGCAATCGTTTGATCACGATCACCCACATACAGATGGGACGGCAGGTCTCCAATTTCTCTTAATAGTAAACCTGCGGCTCGTCCAATTCCTCCTGCTCCGGCAATCACAATAGAAAATTGCTTCATCGATCTACCTGTCTACTTGGTGGATTTCAAAAGTTCCTTTTCGAAATTATTTTGAATTCCCTGCCGGCTCCGACAGCTATCTGTTATTATTTCTCCAAAGG
>CAYMXZ010000131.1:0-9844 GCA_964394475.1 uncultured Caldithrix sp.
GTCGTATCCACCCCAGTTTCCCACGATAGCTCCCCAATTGCGCAGAGAGCCTACTTCAAAACACCAATTTAGCAATTTTTCCAGATTATAATTGGTGCCAATTTCAGCATTCATTCGAGCGGCGATATAGGTTCCGTAGGATAATTGCAGTTCATAAGCCGGATTGGAGGTCCAATTATTGAGAAATTCCAGCGCCCATTCTGCTCCAATGCGATAGTCCGAGATCCCGGTTTCCACATATGTCATATATAATAACCAGGCTAAAGCTCCAGCAGCTTCTGGTTCACGCACTCCACTGGCATATGGTGTCATGGTCATTAAATTAAAGGCCCGATAATTCATAGAGGGTACCTGCCAGGGAGTGGCACTGCCTCCCATCACTTCAATTGCACTCAACCAGCGATCAGCCACCGAAGTAAATTGGCTAGAAAATTCACCGGTTCCCGGATAGAAATCATAAAGCTGATAAAAGAAAATATTGGGCATGGTATCGTACCACCAGTCATCCCAGGCACTTCCGGTGGGATGATTGAGATACACATTCGCTCCATTGGCCTTATTAAAATATTCTTCACACATTAAGGCCCAATTATAACCATTCTGATTGCTTTTATTAATTCCCACCAGTGAGGCACTGATGACCGCCGGGATAACATTAATAGCCTCTGCCGATGTGGGAGAACGGGTTCCGACCACGGTGTGCAATCCAAAACTGCTGTGATTTGGATAATTGACCAGATTCGTCCGCCACCAGATAAGTGGCAAATAAAGGCCGGTTTTACTGAAATCGAATACATATGCATCATAGTCAATAGCAACCTGTTTCCAGTTGCGCATCAGATAAGGAGCAGGCAGGTTGGGCATCATTTCAATTCGGTTAATATTTATTTGCTGAGCTGGTACCAAAAAAGAAAAAAAGATAATAGCCAGAAAACAGTAGCGGAAAATTTTTAATAAGCAAATATGGTTCGTCATTTATACCTCGACACATTAAAAAATTATCCTGAGGAATTTCTAATTGTTTTATTGGTGATGAGTGGATTGGCCCATAATCCAATGAAAAAGATATATCCCAAGGTGAAGAATAAAAATAATAAACCAAAACGCAGGTTTACCATATCTCCCAGCCAGCCAATGACTAATGGAATTGCGGCGCCGCCAATGATGCCGGTGCAGAGAATCCCGGAGAATGATCCATGGTGATTTTCAATCGAATTTAAGGCCAGAGAGAATATAATAGACCACATCACTGAATAGAAAAATCCGATCATGGGAAAGGCATATCGACTAATAGTGGCCGTACCAAACAGAGCAAAAAGTAAAGCAGTCATGGCCAGTACACTAAACGCAATTAAAATTTTCCGGCTATCGAACAATTTCAATAGCAACATTCCTAAAACACATCCGATGGTCATGAAACCCCAAAAATAGGCCACTGTCCTGGCACCGACTGTCTGAGGATCAAATCCGTGAAAATCAAGCAGAAATTTAGAGATCCAGTTTGAAATTCCCTGCTCTGATCCCACATAACAAAAAATTCCCAGAAAATATAATATTACGATTCTCTTCCTGAACAATTCAGCATAGGTCTGGCGAACCCCTACTCGTTCCTCGGCAGGAATTTCAACCTTTGGCAGGTGAACAAGGCTGATGATGACTATCATTAACAGGGTGATAATGGAAAACAACCAGTAGAGAGAAACCCATTCCATATGGAGGGGAACTACCTGGCGTAAAATGGACAGTAAAAAATTGGAGGCGATAGAAGAATTTTTCAATTCATTCACCAGATAAGAATACACCTGAGGACTCACAAAAGAAGCAGAGCCAAATATCAATTGTGCCAGAACAGCATTAAAGGCAAAATTTTCCTCTCCACCGGCTACTCGCAGCATTGGATTTATAGCCACTTGTAACATAGCCATTCCTGCTCCAATTAAAAACAGAGAAAATAGAGCGGTGAGATAATAAGGATAAAGCGAGAAAATAATCGATCCACAAAAGGCTATTACAAAAGCCACATTCATTACGGATTTTTCTCCATATCTTTCCACCAGCATCCCGGAAGGTATTGACATCACACCATAGGCAATAAAAAAAGCAAAAGGCAATAATGCCGTCAATGTTAAGGAGAGGCGGAAACTGCTGATAATATCAGGGATAATTGGTCCCAGAATATTGGTAATAAACGAACAAATAAAAAATATCAGAAAAATAAGGATCACTATAAAAGGTCGGCGTGGCATTATATGCTTCTTAGAAAAAAATTAAATGTCTTTCTATTGAATTTGAATTTTTTCTCTATTAAGATTTAACGAGATATATAATAATTCAGACAAAATTTTTTTATCTGTTGAGGTGGCCGTTTTCGGTTTTTTAATGGAGAGCTATAAATTGTTTGAACTTCACCCGGGAGCAAAATAAAGCCACGGGGATAAAAAATAAAATCGGGAGAATAGAAATCAACAAATAATGCTAATCGAGAAGCAGTGAGTGTCCATGATGATTTATCGGCAGTTTTATTTTTTAACAGCCGAAGTTCAGGATCAGGCAGGCGATGATATTTCCAGGGCCAGCTGGAATAACAGTTGCGATGAATAAGGTTATTATCCTGATCATACAGCGAAATCACACCTATCCAGCCTTGAGAGTTTTTCAGCTGGTGACGAAAGATTTTTTCGATAAATTTATGACTTTTCTCTGAAACACGAATGGAAATATTTTTTTCCTGCCATACGTCTCCGGTTTCGTTTTCAAACAGTAATAGCTGTAAACGTCCTGTCACACGGCTTGTGGTGTCATTTTTTATGATGACATCGAGCTCTGAATTTTCTTGATGAGCCATGACCAATACTGGAGCATTGGCCTGTTTAACAAAATAATAGGATAACTTAGGGATTTGTTGATAATCGATGAGTGACCAGCTGGTCACCGGCCAGCAATCGTTCAACTGCCACACGATTGATCCAGCTGTTTTCGGATGGCGCATTCGCCAGTGCTCAATGCAAGTTTTTAAGGCTAAGCCCTGATTCAACTGTGTGAGATAAATGAAATCATTCCAATCTGAGCATAGCGGCAGTTGGGCCGCTAAAAAGCGAATGAGCCGCTCATTGCCTTCCACCTGTTTATTATGAAACTCAAAGAGGTAACTCTGAGGATTTCGGCTATCTTCTGGTAAACACTGCTCTAAGGTGGTCAGGTTTGCCGGGGCCTGGAAGCCAAACTCGGTGACAAACAGGCTTTTATCATTTTTCACTTCCGGATAGTCTTTCCAATGACTCCAGATTTCCCATTGATGCCGGTTTCCACTTTTCTCGGAATTCGGATCGGCTTCATTCCCAAAGGGAGTCGTTGGCCAATAGGGTCGCCATGGATCTATCTCACGAATTATCTGAGGGATGATCTTATGAAATAATTTATATCCGGGCATTTCCCGAGTGGATTGCTGATTTTTTTGATACCATATCCATTCATTTTCATTATTAACACACCAGAGGGCGATACAGGGATGATGTTGTAACTTTTGGACAACTTGCTTTACCTCCCCCTGTACATTTTCGATAAACGACCTATTTTCAGGGTAGGCACCACAGGCGAACATGAAATCCTGCCAGACCATTAATCCAAGCTCATCACAGATTTGATAGAATCTCTGATCTTCGTATATTCCCCCACCCCATACTCTGATCATATTTATATGTGCCTCCCTGGCCAGAGTCAACAACGATTGGTAAGTCGTATCATTTACCCGTGGTAAAAAAGAATCGGAGGGTATCCAATTTGCCCCTTTAATAAAAACATATCTCCCGTTCACATAAAATTTAAAAACGGATTTATTCTTTTCATTTAAAATAAGTTTAATAATTCGAATACCTACTTTTGCCTCCCAGCTGTCCAGTTCTCTTTTCTGATTGTCCTTAAGCACCACCTGTAAATTGTACAAATAGGGATGCCCTTCTCCATTCGGCCACCAGAGGTGTGGTTCGGGTACCACCATCTTGACGATTAATTTTTTCCTTTGAAGTTGCGTCACAGTGGAACGCAAATACTCTTTCCCATCCCACAATCTTACTTCCAATTCACCATCATGCAAATTGCCTTCAATTTTGATCTGGATATATACTTCAGCCTTCCGTCGCTGTAATTTCTCAACCCAGAAGCGCACATTTTTTATCTGAGCCGCCGCAGGCTGACAAATATATACCGGTCTCCAGATACCCATCGTCGGAAAAGACGGTCCCCAATCCCACCCAAAGGAATATTGAGCTTTTCGCAGATAGACTCGCTCTGAATTCAAAGCTACCGGTAATTTCCCCCTTTCCTTTTCCAGCTTCTGTCCATAAATCGTAGGTGATTCAAAACTCACCATTAAAATATTACCTTTGTTTTTCAAATATTTTTTTACCTGAAACCGATAGCTACGGAACATATTCTCTGAACGACCGATGATATTTCCATTCAGGTAAATTTCACTGATAGTATCAAGCCCTTCAAAAACTAAATAAACTGGAGCATCGAGGGTTATCTCGTCTGGCAAATCAAATTTGGTCCAATAAAGCCATTCGTTCTGGTGAATCCACTTCAATTTCAGCTCATTATCCCCCCAAAACGGATCCGGTATTATTCTGGCATTGAATAAATCGCTATGAACAGTTCCTGGAATTTCGGCAGGAATGGCCACATTGGCTCGTCGCAAATTTTTAGGAAGTTGGAAGTGAGTAAGGGGTTTTAATTTCCAGTTAGTGTGCAAATAATAATTTCTCATTCGCTCAGAGATTCATCCATTATATAAAAAACTAAATTCTGACTCAAAGATAATCAAATTTTATGATTTTTTAACTCATTTAATAAATCAGAAAGTTTTACATAAGCAAAACTGCTGGCATAATCGGACATCGCATAGGGAAATACCAACCACTCACCATGTATTTTGCCGCCGCAGGTATAAACAACATTGGGTACATATCCTTCTCTTTCAGCAGGATTAGAGGTTAATAGCGGATCGGATAATCGGGCAATAAGGTGTTCTGGATGCTCTAAATCCAATAAGAAGGCCGATATGACATATTTCCTCATGGCTCCCACTCCATGAGATAATACCAGCCATCCTTCAGGCGTTTCTATCGGACAGCCGCAATTACCAATCTGAAAAAATTCCCACGGATATTGGGGTTCCATTATTAATTGTTTTTGAGGCCAATTATATAGGTCGTCAGAAAACATGATATAGTTATTTTCATTATCCTGTCGTGACAGCATCACATATTGGCCATTAATCTTTCGCGGAAAAAGAGCCAATCCTTTATTTTGAATGGCCGCTCCAGTAATTCGCTTTATGTGAAAACGAAGAAAATCATTGGTGTGTAGCAACATGGAATATATTTGCTTTCCATCATAAGCCGTGTAGGTCGCATAATAAGTTTTTTCCCCGGATTCATTAAAGAATTCCACAAAACGAGCATCTTCAATTCCGTTCACCTCTTCAGGAGCGTAGGGGAATATTACCCGTTCACAGAGTGGGGACTCCGGAGAGAAGTCTGCCTGATAGCCAGAAGTAAGAATAGTTATTCGGGGAGGGCTTACAAAGGGAGTCACCTGATCTAAGGAAATCTTATTCCTGGAGTCAATGATCCCTGACCGAAAAACCAACGATGATACATGGCCTTCTCCAGTGGCACGAAGACTGATGATAAAACGTTTCTCGCCAGGTTTTAGATGTGATTGATCGGGATGCCATACCAGGCAGGGATTGAACAAAGAGGCGGCCTCTATTGAATATTCCAGGGTGAAATAGGCTCCGATGAGCATTTTAAGGTTATCATCTGGCTTGAGTCCTTCAGGAAGATACTCTTTGAGCTCTTCAAAACGTCTTAAAAAAAATTGGCGGGTATGACGATGACGATTCTCAAACTCAGCTAATATCTGGCTCAGTTGCTCCTGAATTTCCTTTTTAGATAGGGCAAGAATTCGTCGGATAATTTTACCATATCTTTCAGGAACAGTAGGATGAAATGGTCTTAAAATTACCCTTTTGACATCCGCTTTTAAAAATAAATTACTGCGGTGGACTTCGACTTTCATTTTATTTTATGTCTCCATAATTCATCAATTAATTTTTTCACGTTTCCAGCTGCCCATCCAATCACTTTATCGGCCGCTCCATAATAGATCAGGATTTCATTTCCTACACAAACCATTCCCTCTGGAAAAACCACCATATTTACATCACCATACTTTTCATAATCAGTTTCAGGTTCCAATATGGGATAAGGAAGCCTGGCAATAACTTTATAGGGATTTTTCTCATCCAGTAGAGCGGCTCCAGCACGATAGACTTTTTGCTGGTCCACTCCATGATAGATTAACAGCCAACCAGCCTCGGTATGCAAGGGTGGAGGCCCCGCTCCAATTTTATTCACTTCCCATTTATATTCAGTAAAAAGAACCGTATGATCATTTAAATAATCCAGATGATTTTTCCAGTAGGCATCATCCGGGTTGAGTAATTGCTCAAAATCATCCAGAAGGGCTAACTGAATATGAGGTATAATGCGATGAAGGTAAGCTATTTTGTTATTTATCCTTTCCGGAAAAATCATGGCATCTTTATCCTGAACATCCGGTCCTACCATGCCCAATTTTTCAAAATGCAGAAAATCCCTGGTTTGAGCTAACATAACGCGAGTATTTTTGCTTTCCGGAATATTCTCTGCATCAAACCCGGTGTAAAAAATATAATTCATGTTATTGAACTGGACCACCCGGGGATCTTCACACCCTCTTTTTTCGATGTCAGATTCCCGGACAACCACCGGTTGATTCCGACGTTCGATGATGTGCCCATTCAGGTCCAATTTCGCATAGCCGATGGTCGAATAGTTATCTCCTTCCACGGCACGATAAAGCATATGTACCTGCTCTCCTTCCAATATCACTCCCGGATTAAAAACAGCCCTGGATTCCCAGGAATTTTCAGGTCGTGGAGTTAATAATGGTCCCTTTAACCGTTTTAATTTGAATTCTGCCATAGGAGTTATTCTATTTTTTATTCCTCGCTAATTAATTTCTAAATTCATTTATGGTTGAACGGCTAGTTGCGAAGCCTGTACGGCCAGTCGTAAGGCCGCCAATCCGTTTTCCTCCTGAATTATTCGCTGATGCTCAGGATTTCTGATGTAGCTGATTTGATCACGCATAAGATGAATAATTGCCTGGGAATATAACTGCTGCTTATCCAGTGCTGAATAAAAATCTAACTGGGCGTAAAAATCGGCAGAGAAGTTTTTACCCCGTCCCTTCATTTTTCGCCGATTATCAGGAAAACGCTGCAAAATTTTATTCTGGCTTTCTGGATAGTTTTTCTTCAGTTGACTGAGGAGTGAATCATCGGCTAAAACTTTAACCGATACGGTTTCAGGAATCCAGCCGTGAACAATCATTTCACCTCTTTCAAAAACCAGATGATGCACCTGCCGATCTAGCACCCCTGGCTGGTCAAATCCGTGATAATGTGTCGCCAACAAACCCTGTTGGTATTGTAAACAACAAATTAACCGATCTTCCTGCCGATCTTTTTCTCGATGTAAGGTGTAAGCCCAAATGACCTCTGCCTTTCCAAACCAAAATTAATAGAGATCAAAGAAATGTACTCCATGTTCAATAAAAATACCTCCGCTCTCCTTTTTATCCCAAAACCAATGTGAGGCAGGTAATTTTTCATCGGTAGCATAATTCTCAAAGTAGGCACGCAAAGGTTGACCCAGCCAACCATCATTGATAATTTTTTTTACCAGATCAACTACCGGTACATATCGTAAAACAAAATTAACTGGCACTATCACTTTATTTTTTCTGGCGCTTTCCACTAACTTCATTCCATCTTCTATCCGAAGCGCCAATGGTTTTTCACAAAGAACATGTTTTCCATTATTCACAGCAAGCATACTCAAAGGATAATGAGTCGCAGGTGGCGTTACGATATGTACGATTTCCACTTCCGGATCTTCTACTAATTGCCGCGGATCGGTATAACCTTTACAGTGATATTCTTTTGTTATTTGCCTGACAATTTGTGAATCAACGTCAGCCACGGCAAAGATGCGCAGTTCCGGCATCTTCGAAAATGCCCGCAGACAAAATTGTCCAAAACTGCCAATACCTATCAATCCTAAATTCAAACGTCTCATCGCTTTCATACCCATCAGATTCTCCATTCGATAACGCGCACTTCACAGAACAACTTCAGAACATTTTTTTAGAATTTTCTAAATACTTCACAATTCATTTTTATCAAATCGGTTCAATATGAAAATCCTGAGAATTACTTCCTTCGCCATCTTGATTCTCAGCAAGCTCCAAATCATCTGGATGATTCCTGTATGAATTTTTTACGATAATAATCGTGAATAATTTTTTTCGATATTGGATTCTGTTCGGTTTCCAGCAAAATGAATAGGGCTTCGATGGTCGATTCTGCCCCGGAATTTTTATTGATCTTGCTCGGGTCGTCGATACCATCAAAACATCGGCCAGAAGCAGGATCATAAAGCGCCTGTTTCGCTGCATTCTTTCCCAATAACCAGCAGGCAAATTCTCCTGCCATTTCAGCATATTTTTTTTCCCCACTCCATTTATAAGCTTCCAGGCAGGCCCATACCATTGGTCGAATGCCATATGATATCTGAGGAAAGAACTGCGGATTCACCATGGTTAATGTACCATTTTGAGATCGAATTGAAAAAGAGTGCAGCAGGCTATTTTTCCAAACATAGGGATAAAAGTGAGTAACTTCATTCATCGCTTTTTGGGAGTATCGTTCGTCTTTTAAAATATCAGCGGTTCTCAATAATGCATATGATTGCACATTCCCATAGGCATGCCAGGTATTTTCCCAGCTTAAAAAACAACTATAGGGAAAATTTTCAGAATCACCATACTGCATTTTTAATATTCCTTCTGCGAATTTGTGAAGTTTATCCTTCACTTCCCCCTGAGTCGATATTGAGCAACAGGAATTTAAAATCAGCAGAATGATAGCCGCCTGATCTGACGCATAATTGTAAGGTAACCAGCGTGGTAATTCAAGCCCATTGAAGTTGAGAGTTTGTGGATAATATTGCAAAAGCGAATCGATAGCATAAAATGTCTTCTCCAGACGAAAAACCAGACGATCGGCAAAGTCGGGATAATTTTCCCTTAATATTTCCTGACCTTCGGCTAATGCCCAGCACGCCCTCCAGGTCCACCAGTCCGCCAGCGGTTGGCTATTTTTCCGCTCACGATTTATCGAATGATCAGAATAAATAAAATTATAAAAAAGACCATTCTCTGCCTGCATCTGCAGCAGGAATGTGAGTAATCTTCTGGAACGTTTCAGACTCATTGGATCATTTGTATATTTATAGTGCCGCAAATATAAAATAGCGGCGCGTGCCACATCATCCACACATGCCAGACCTTCTCCTTCTGCTTCAACTGGCCGATAATCCGGATAATCCGAATAGATAGCCACAAAGGCGGCGGTGTCTTCCCCAAAAATAATTTCTTGAGTTAATCTTTCCAGATGCGAAAAATTCAACAGAGAGGTTCGATCACTCGTTTTATCTGATTGGCAGGAGCAGAGCAATATGCCCATTGAAATAACAGAGATGAACCTCTTAATCGGCTTCATTTTCAGTCCTTTTTTGAACTATTCTTTTAACCCGCTGGTGGCCATACTTTGGATAAAATATCGCTGGAAAAAGACATAAGCCAACACGATTGGTATGGCCAGCAGAGTAGCAGAGGCCAACTTGGCACCCAGTTGCGATTCGGCTATCCCACCTACCGCGAACAGGGTTACCAG
>CAYMXZ010000132.1:0-9833 GCA_964394475.1 uncultured Caldithrix sp.
AAAATTAATGGTAACAAAAATCCTTTTGACAAAGCTCCGCACATGAAGAAAGATAAAAAATTCCTTCAAATAGCTATATTTACTCTCATTCCGTTAATACTCGTTCTAAATTTTTCATCTCGAATCGGGCTATTTTCACAGGAGAGTATACCAGGTATCCAATCACCATTACCTGTCAAATTAAAACCATATACCAGAATAAAATCACCGCGAATAAAGGAAGCATCCGGTATTATAAAAAGCCAGTTCTGGAACCAGGTATACTGGACTGTGAACGATTCCGGAAATGAGCCGCTGATTTTTCCTTTCAACAAAGCGGGTGAAATTATTCCACCTCGCTGGAATACCCGGCTCGATGGCATTCAAATTTATAATGCCGCCAATGTAGATTGGGAAGCCATAACGACCGATCACGATGGATATTTATATATTGCAGACATTGGGAATAATGCCAGTGCCCGGCGCGATTTGGTGATTTATAAAATTTGTGAACCATATCCTTCGGAAACCGCTCAAACCACTGTATTGTCCCGTATTTTTTTCTATTATCCTGAGCAGCGTGAATTTCCTTCCCGAAGAAAAAATTTTGATGCCGAAGCCATATTCTGGCGAAAAGAAAAATTATACGTTTTAACTAAAAATCGCAGTGATGACTATACGCAATTATATGAACTCAATCCTGACTTAACAGAATCCATGCAACCGGCAAAACTATGCGAAGAATTCCGCATCGGACAGCCAGTGACCGATGCCTGTTATAATCCCAATGAGAGACAGCTGGTTGTTCTCACCACCAGTAGCGTGTGGCTCTTTCAAGCACCAACTGATGTTGAAAAATTTTTTATTGGAGATATCCGCTGGTTACCCATCGAGGCTGGACAATGTGAAGCTATCTGCTTTGACGAAAATAATTTATTAATCCTCAACGAAGAAGGTTATCTGTTTCAGCTTCCCATACATCACCTGCTACCATTTACTCCTTAAAATGAGAGGAAAAATGGATAAAGAAAATCATCATGAAATTGAAAGCAAATTATTGGTTATTGCGAAGTATCCAAAAAATTTTCTTTCGCACATCGCCCAAAAATCAGCAATGAGTGGGTATAAACTAATAAAAGCCGGAAAGCAAAAGATCAGAGATATTTATCTGGATTCCCCAGATGGACAATTAAAACAACAGCGTTTAGCGTTACGATTACGAAAAATGAATGATCACTTTTTCCTAACTATAAAAGGCAAAACCCAACTCGCCCGATGGGGAGGAGTATCCCGCCTGGAAATTGAACTGCCCTATTCACTCTCTGCCGTAAAGGAAATGGAAAATATTCTAAGACATCAAAATGTTTCGTTGAACCTTTTCGTCCAAAATAAAATAACTAACGACCCTTTAACTTTTTTGCAAAATTCTTCATTAAAAATTATCCAAGATCGAGAAACCCGTCGGCTCATTCGCCAGGTGATTTCTAAAGAGAGCCCCCCAAAAATTTTGGCTGAAATGGCACTCGATACCATTCGCTACCACCTGCAAAATCTATCGATCTACCAAGCAGAAATTGAGCTGGAAGCCAAATCCACTGCCGGAATAAAAGCTATCCAGCACATTCATACTTTCCTTTTACAAAAATACCCTGATTCTCTGAGAAGCTGGACCCTCAGCAAATTAACCACCGGATTGCTACTGGAAAAACTTTCCCAAACCGAAAAACTTCAATCCTTTCTTAATGACCAGAATTTTTTAATTCCGGAAACGTATGAACGTATGCTGAAAACTTTGAACACTTTATAATTAGAAAAGTCGACAAAATATGCTGCCGACTGGATCATACCTATCACTAAATCTTTAAATTTTTAACAGGATAACAGAACGAACATGATCTATTAAAGGCCTCACATATCTTTTTATAAATTTTTATTCGGTAAAGAATCTCTCGACTCATCCTGTTTTTCCGCCAAAATAAATCCTGGTCAACCTTACTCTGGTTTTGCGCAATACAGTAATTTCATATCCCTTAAAAACAACTTTTTGCATTTCAAACTCACCATAAAACGACATATGGATATGTCGAAAACAGCACAATGTCATTCAGCTGGTGAGGAAAATTTTAACGCATCAGAACAACCTTCCTCATCTCAGTCCACTTGGCAGAGGACACTTTCAGCAGATAAATGCCGGAAGCCACGCGTTCACCATCTTGATTCTCGCCATTCCAGATAATTTTATGCCGACCAGCGGTCTGCCCGGAGTTGTGGAATTCTTTGATTTGCCGACCTAACAGATCATAAACGGTTATGGTAACGGCGGAAGGTTGTGGCAGCAAATATTCAATGGTCAGCGACGGGTTAAACGGATTGGGATAAGGTTCATATAAAATATACTCATAGGGTAATTGATCCTCGTTAATCCCGGTGGCCACGCTATCGATTCCGGCTAGCATCGCTATACTGCCAATGGCTAATTTGGCAATTTTTTCGAAATAACTCGGCCGCAAGGTAGATAGCACATCATTCACCGTGTGATAATACGGAGTGAAATCTTGAAAATCTTCGATGAGCAGAATGGCCGGATATCCATAGTTCCAGAAAGAGGCGTGGTCACTGGCACCGGTACTGCCGGAGGTGATATACTCGGTAATCAAAGAAAGTCCCCAGTTTACATTATTATTTCTCACCAGGTTTCCGATCTCTTGCGAATTGAGCATGTTTCCGGCATGGATCTCCATTCGTCCATCATTATTTCCATCATACCCGATCATATCCAGGTTGATGACTCCCAGGATCTGGTCACCGCTGGCAGATGCTTGTGCGGCATAATGGGCGCTTCCCACCAATCCCTGCTCTTCCCCGGCAAATAACACAAAACGGAGCGAATGCTGGAGGTTGTATCTGGCCAGCACCCGCGCTGCTTCTAAAACCGTTACTGTTCCACTGGCATTATCATCTGCTCCGGGAGCCAGTGGTCCAGATGGCATGTCATCATAATGAGCACAAATGATATAAAATTGATCGGGCAGCACAGAGCCAATTTTGGTAGCTATCACATTATTCAGAGAAGCCTGTGGTAAATGCTGTATCTGGGATTGCCAGGTGGTTCCAAAACCTTGATTTTTAGCAAATAATCCATCGCCCGCTGCCCAGATATTTTGCGAATCCACAAAGTCAACGGCGTAGGCATCGCTTTGCAGAAGATTGGAATCAACAGTCCAGCTGCTGCCTCCATTGGTAGTTTTTAAACAGGACCCGCTCCATCCCACGATGATTCCATTTTGGGAATCGATGAAATCAATATCATAAAAATAATTGTTGATCGGTACCGAAACGGCACTCCAGTTTGTGCCGCCATTAACGGTACGACGAACCTGACCATCCCATCCTACTACAAAACCGGTATCGGGATTCAGAAAATACACGCCATATAATCGGCTGGTAGTGCCCGAGGTTTGCAGTTGCCAGGATTCCCCACCGTTGCTGGTGCGAATGATGGTACCATTTCTCCCCACCGCCCAGCCATTCTGATCATCGACGAAGAAAATGTCATACAGCCGATTGCTGGTTGGAGTGCTTTTTATCTGCCAATTTACCCCACCATTGGTGGTCTTCATAATATTTCCCATATCGCCGGCAATCCAGCCCAGATTTTCATTTCGGAAAAATACTCCGAAATGAAATGAAATAGCAGGAGAGGTTTGCTGTTGCCAGAGCTGACCGGAATTATTGGTAAATAAAATTTTGCCATTGTCTCCCACCACACAAACAATGTGACTATTGAGCGGGAACACCGACCATAAATCTAAACCACTGGAACTCTGATATTGGACAGTCCAGTTTTGCCCGCCATCATAGGTGCCATAAATGCGATCAGTGGTAATCGCCCAACCGGTATCTACCTGACCGGGAGCAAATTGCACATCATAGATGACCCCGCCTCCAAAGGGATCCAGTTCAACTGTGTATCCCATTTGTTCCAAACGGTCGGTTAGATAATTTTGTGCCTTGAAGATCTGCGGATTATTGGAATGGCGGGAAGAGATACTATCCCATTGACCATAAATCATGAAAGATTCAACCCCGCTTAGATGCCGTTCATATTCATAAATTTGATCGATACTCACGGAATCCAGAATGGATTGAATAAGCGTGGTAATACCCGCAGAAGTTTTCGGCAGGGAGGGAAAATTTTCAAGAGGTTTTGTCGGATGATGCCGAAAATAGATCCGCTGCGCCTGCACAGATCGCGGTAATTCACCTACGAATTCGTGATTTTTAACCCTGACCAGCGCCCGGTTTTCATCATTCCATAAAAGATGTATATTCTCAAGTTTCCTGCTTACTTCCGACCAATCGAATGAAACGGCCAGCGCATGCAACCAGTAAAATTTGCCCGTTTCTACATCCGAATCCAGAACTTCATAGGAATATCCCGCCTGCTGCACAGATTGAATTTCAGGAAGTGCTAAAAATCTTGATCCCCCATATTCCTCACTCCAGAGAATTTTATCTTCAGTCCAGGACAGATATTCATTGGCATCCGTGCGGATTAAATACTGAGAATAACCATGGGAAGCTATACTCAATAAAAGCATGATCAATGCCAGCATCCAGGCTTGTTGAAAATTTTTCATATTTATCCTTTCCTCATAAGGGTTAAAATGAGTGAATCTAAAGCTCCGGAAAAAGTTTCATTTAACGTTTTATTTATTATCGTATCGGTTGAATTAATCTATATACCGGATATTCTGAATTTTCGACCAGATATTCCCGGAAGCGCACATGCTGTCCACTGCTCTCCGTGCACAAACTAAAGCTGGATTGCGGTTCTACCAGAAGTGGAATAAGAATGCCCGCTGGTTGATTCAAATAGACCACCAGGCTTCCCGCCGCAAATTCCTTTTGCACCGTGCGAATTTCAGCATCCAGGTAGGGAGTTTCTAATTCTTCTTCAATAAAGGTTGTGACATGCCGCAGAAAATAAGATTCTACTTCGAGAACCTTGCTTTCCGAAAGCGGATTCATCACCACCTGGTGTCGGGATAAAATTTCAATCAATCTCTTCTCGCTGGATGGAATAACATACCCAATCGGGCGAGAGACACTTTTTTGTACCAGTAAACGGGGATGGAAATTGGGAAGAGCCCGGTTTTCTTTCTGCCAGGTGCGAAGATTAAATACCGGAAACTCCACCTGAGATTGAGTGGAATCCGGATAATATTCCATTTGCAAAAAAATCCGATCCGGGAGCCCCTGGCCGCTGACAACTTCCTGGCGGGCGGTAGAGACCAGTTTAAGAATCTCGGGTCGGAATTCAGCAACACTTTGTAACAGGGCAGTAATGGCCGCCAGTTGTCCCCGGGTGCGATATTCAATTTGATTCAGTTCATCCGAATACTGAATGCCTTCCAATATGTAAGAAATGGTTTGAAAAATTCCCAGGCTTTGCCGTCCGTCGTTGATGGCCGTCGTGCTGTAGCGCAGGCGGGAGTTTTCAAAAGGTGTTCCAACAATATATTCATGAAAACTGAAACCGGCGGCTTTCACTTTTTCACCAACCGCCGGCAACAAAATATTTTTCCCAAAATTCAGAAGAAACGGCGAAATATTCAAATTGCTCACCGCCCCCAGTTGCTCATCGGCATATTTGATAAATCCATTAGCCATCCAGCGATCCAGAACGGCGGTGTATTCATGCACATCCAGAGTGACTTCTGGCATCCATTTTAAAAAAAGCTGATGAAGGGCATAGGTTTCCGGTTCGGTGAGAACCACATGATTGCGATTCAGGTCGATGTTCCGAGCATTCCGGCGCTGATTGACTTCCGCCCCGTCCGGATTGAGTTGCGGAATTAAGATAATATCCATAGATTTTAATAAAGATTTTTGCTCATTCAACAGCTGTCGCGCCAAAATAAGTGCAGCCTCCTTCCCAGAAGGTTCATCTCCATGCTGCTGGCAGAAAATCAGTACCATGGGTTTGATAGCGCGCTGACTGCCAAATATTTTATCCATACTGAAATACAAAGCAAGTATATTCCTTCCCTGCACGGACTGACCAATGACCTCAGTTTTCATCATCTTCGATTGTGCACCCAGCTCATGAAGGTACAGCATCAGGTCGTCATAACTGCTGAGCGTAGTAAAACCACTTTTTTCCAGAGGAGTGGAAGGCAAACGCTGTGCAAAGCTATTCACAGCGATAATCATAATAAAAATCCACCAGAAAATCTTATTCATAAGATCCCCTATCGCATTTACCAGACTAAATCGATAATAAAGTAAGAGTTGACTCTCCACTTTTCAATCGATTAAAAAATTAATCTAACGGCACCCGGCAGGGGGAAATAGTACAAAATAAAAAATAAAAAATACAAATTACAAAATCGGTATATCGGTATAACGGTATAACGGTATTTTTCTTTCCCTCTGCGACCTCTGCGCGAAGACAATTTTTCAGAGAGAAGCTGAGTGCACAGTGTAATAAACAAAAAATACAAGATATTGAATACAAAATCTAAAATATAAAATATTTACTCTGCCCTACTTCTTATTCTGTGCTTCTTTCATCAAAAAAATATTCTTACATTAAAATTTTATTTTGCGCTGAAAAGGAGAAGGAACATCACTTATGCCCTGGTTTTTAAGAATGCATTTGATCATTTTCCCCTTGATTCTGCTGGTTCAGATCTACGTGACCATTGGTTTATATCTGTCTCTGAAAAAACTTTTTCCAACCACTCAAAAATTTTTTAAAATAAGCCTGTCCTCTGCTCTGCTATTTCTCAATCTTTTTCCCATTCTGCTGCTCTTTATTAGAATGACCAACAGTTCTGCGCGTTTATTCATTTTCGAAAACCACTTACATTTTCTGGATTACGTTCTGCTTTTTCCTTATTGGTGGGGTTTGATCACTGCTGTGGAAATCCTTCCTTATTTTATCGAAATTGATTTACTACTTTTACTGGCGATGGTGATCCGCTGGAGCAAAAGAGAAATATTATATAAGATTTTCCCCTGGGTAAAAATCCTGATTGTACTGATCCTCATGCTTTATACCACTTTCCGGATATATGTCGATACCTATCAGGTGCGGGTTACGAATCACACTGTGACGATAAAAGATCTGCCTGCTTCCCTGCAAGATGTAAAAATAACTTTAATCGGCGACATTCAGGTGGATCGCTACACCCAGACGAATAAACTAAAACAGTTGGAGCAGCGCATCAATCAGGCAAATTCCGAATTTCTGTTATTCACCGGCGATCTGGTCACCAGCGGACAGCATTTTATTCAGCAGGGATTAGAATTTTTAGGCCGACAAACCCCTACTGCCTGGCGCTTTGTCTGTATGGGCGATCATGATTACTGGGCAAATGCAACGAAAATCCCAATCGGTTTGAAAAACAGCGGCTGGCATTTTCTGGAAAATAATCATCAGCTGATTGAATATCGGGGACAGCGGATACTGATTACCGGTATCACACATATCTACAGTCAGCAAATAGATGCTGGTCATCTGGCCTCTATCCTGGAGAATGCTCCTGAAGCCGAGCTAAAAATACTGCTGGTGCATCAACCGGCACCGTTCATCGTAAACACCGCTGAAAAATATGGATATCATATCGTGTTCGGAGGACATACCCACGGTGGACAGATTCAATTCCGACCGATGGGTTTTACCTTAACGCCCAGCATGTTTGAAACCCCTTACTATAGCGGACTTTATCAAGTTGGAAATAGCCATGTGGTGGTTACCAATGGGGTGGGGTTAACGCTGGCGCCGGTGCGCTATCGGGCCAGCGCTGAAATCAATGTGATCACTCTGACTGCTCACTGAAATCAATGGAAACACATTGGGATAGGTGGCAGCCAATGAGACCCTCATTCACCAATCAGAAAATACTTTTCGGCTTTTAATGATGATGTCCACCGATCCCGTGAACATGACCGTGCCTTAATTCTTCCTCAGTTGCCTCGCGAATACTCAGAAGCTCCACTTCGAAATTTAAGGTTTTTCCCGCCAAAGGATGATTGAAATCGATGGTGATATCATCACCTGACACGGCACTGATAAAAAACGGCATGTGCCGTCCGTCACCCATGTCGGCCATATAGCGTGATCCTACTTTCAACTCCATGTCCGGCGGAAAATCAGAACGTTTCACCTGCTGAATTCCTTCCTCCTGAATTTCACCATATCCTTCTTCGGGGCTCAGGGTGACTGATTTTTTACTGCCGATCAACATCTCCCCTATTTTTTCTTCCAGCTTGGGCAGAATTTGATTCTGACCGCTCAAGAAAGAATAGGGATCATTGCTAGTGGCCTGATCCACGATTTTACCCTCATCATCTTTCACCGTATAAGCGATGGTGACCACTTTGTTAGAGGCTAATGCCATAAAATTCCTTTCATAAATTTATCCTATGATAAAAACTCATCGACAAAGTTACAATCAATAATTTTATTTTCTTCCTCATCGAGAAAATTTACTTATTTCACCATTCATAAAATTTTACAGATCATCTGAAACAATTCTTGATATAAGTGGCTTTATTATGGAAATTTGAATGGTATAAATGATGGCGATGATAAAAAGCAAGAGACGTTGACAAGCATGAAAATAGCGGTATTATTATCCGGCGGAGTGGATAGTTCGGTGGCGTTGCGACTGCTGCAGGAGCAGAGTCATGAGCTTACCGCCTACTATTTGAAAATCTGGTTAGAGGACGAACTCTCTTCATTGGGCAAATGTCCCTGGGAGGAGGATTTGCAATATGCCCGCGAGGTTTGTGAGCAAGCCGGGGTGCCACTGCAGATCCTTTCCTTGCAGCGGGAATACTGGGACACCATTGTTTCCTACTCCCTGCGAGAGTTGCGGGCTGGACGCACCCCTAACTCGGATATGTTCTGCAATCGCCTGATTAAATTCGGGATGTTTGTGAATAAAATTGATCCGTCTTTCGATAAGATTGCCTCTGGCCATTATGCCAGAATCGAGTTTGCAGACGGACAGTATCTGCTGAAAAGATCACCGGATCCCGTAAAAGATCAGACCTATTTCCTGGCTTATCTCACCCAGCAGCAGCTGAGCCGGGCTTGTTTTCCGCTGGGGGACTATGACAAAAAGCAGGTGCGAAGGCTGGCTCAGAAATTCGATCTGCCAAACAAAAATCGCAAGGACAGCCAGGGCATTTGTTTTCTCGGACAGATTCGTTACCCGGAATTTGTCAAGCATCATCTGGGGGAAAAACCCGGGGATTTCATTGACCAGGAGACTGGAGAGAAAATTGGTATTCATAAAGGGTACTGGTTCTATACCATTGGTCAGCGGCAGGGACTGGGTCTTTCGGGCGGACCCTGGTATGTGGTGCGAAAAGATGTGGCGCGCAACCTCATCTATATTTCTCGCAACATGAAAATACGCGATCAGCTGAATAAAACTTTTACCGTGGATAATTTCAACTGGATCAGCGGAGCAGCACCAGACAAGAAACAGTTGCAGGTGAAAGTGCGGCATGGAGAAAAAATCTACAATTGTGAGCTGGAGTTTCAATCAGACGGATCGGCCCAGGTGATTTTAGACAAACCGGATCAGGGATTAGCGGCCGGTCAGATCGCAGTTTTCTACGATGGAGAAATTTGTCTGGGAGGAGGAGTTATAAGGTAGTTAATATTTTAGATTTTAGATTTTGTATCTTGTATCTTGTATCTTGTGTTTTTTCCTCTACACACTCAGCCTATTACTGAAAAATTCATCTCGCACATAACCGCCGAGAAAAAAGAACTAATACCGTTATACCGTTATACCGATTTTGTAATTTGTAATTTGTATTTTGTATTTTGT
>CAYMXZ010000133.1:0-9833 GCA_964394475.1 uncultured Caldithrix sp.
AAGGCCGATACCATCATAATAAGGGTTGATCCCGGTAAATGAAAATTTGTCAACAAGCCATCGATAATTTTAAAATCATAGGGAGGATAAATAAATTTTTCGGTCCATCCTTTTGCCGGACGGATGAATCCATGATGATCGGCCAACGTTTCCAGGACTCTGACACTGGTCGTGCCGACGGCAATAATTTTTCCCTTATTTCTTTTTGTTTGATTGATCACCCGTGCGGACTCTTCATCCACTTCAAAATATTCAGAATCCATTCGATGGCGGCTAATATCTTCGACCTTCACCGGACGGAAAGTGCCCAATCCAATGTGGAGAGTAATAAAAGCAATATTGACGCCATTTTTATGAAGGGCATTGATCAATGTCTCTGTAAAATGCAAGCCGGCCGTTGGAGCGGCCACGGCTCCCGGCTTCTGTGCAAAAACCGTTTGATAATATTCATGATCAATGGCTTCGGGCTGACGTTTGATGTAAGGAGGCAATGGCATATTACCCAATTCCTCCAGCAACTGCAGGATATTTCCATTGGTATTAAACTCGATGATTCGGCCTCCGGAAAGGGTATTATCCACCACATCACAACTGAGAGATTTTCCAAACAGGATTTTATTTCCCACTCGGACTTTGCGAGCGGGCCTCACTAAAACTTCCCATAAATTATTTTCCAGCTGGCGAAGGAGAAAGACTTCCACGGTGGCACCTGTGCGATCCTTGCATCCAAAAAGGCGGGCGGGGATAACCCGGGTATTGTTAAATACCAGGCAATCACCGGCCCGAACTAACTTTCCGATATGATTGAACCGATGGTGGGAAATTTTCCCAGAGGATTTATCAACCACCATCAGTCGACAGGAGGTGCGGTTTTTCAGAGGATATTGGGCAATTAATTCTGGTGGGAGTCGATACTCAAAATCCGCTAATCTATATTTAACACTATTCAATGCATCAGAATAATTTTTCCTGGAGTCCATAATTCTTTAGGTTATATTTAAAATGCTCGTAAGCCAGGCGGGTGGCAACTCTCCCTCGTGGAGTTCTTTTTAAAAATCCTTCCTGGATGAGAAAAGGTTCATACATTTCTTCGATTGTTTCACTTTCTTCAGCCACAGCCACCGCGATGGTGTTTAAACCGACGGGACCTCCATTATATTTCTCGATAATGGTGCGTATAATTCGCTTGTCCATTTCGTCTAAACCCTTTTCATCAACTTCCAGCATTTTTAAGCTTTGATCGGCGACTTTTTCATCGATGATTCCCTGAGCTTTTACCTGGGCAAAATCGCGGGTTCGCCGCAGAAGCCGATTGGCGATACGGGGAGTACCGCGGGAGCGGCGGGCGATTTCTATGGAGCCGGCCTGATCGATCTGCACTCCCATAATTCGGGCTGAACGCAAAATAATTTGGGTAAGTTCTGGAGCCTGATAGTAATCCAGACGTGCCACCACTCCAAATCTCGCCCGCATAGGCGAGGTAAGCAACCCGGCACGGGTGGTTGCTCCAATCAGTGTAAATTTCGGTAACTGGATTTGAATCGAACGAGCGTTTGGCCCTCGATCAATCATTATATCTAATTTAAAATCTTCCATAGCGGAATAGAGATATTCTTCCACCACATTATTCAAGCGATGAATCTCATCGATGAATAACACATCCCGTTCTTTTAAATTCGTTAATATTCCCGCCAGATCCCCCGCTTTATCGAGAACAGGTCCAGAAGTGGTTTTAATATCTACTTCTAACTCATTGGCAATGATATGAGCCAGTGTGGTTTTTCCTAAACCCGGCGGCCCATATAATAATACATGATCAAGCGCCTCTTCTCGCTGACGAGCAGCCTGAATAAAAACCGCCAGATTCTCTTTTACTTTAGTTTGACCGACAAATTCGCTCAAATGTTTTGGTCGAAGAGTAAACTCCAGTTCCTGCTCTTCCGACAACATGCGCGGATTTATGACTTCGTTTTTCATTCTTAAAATTCCTGCAAGGCTAATTTAATTAAATTCTCAATAGATATCTCATGTCCTGCCTTTTTCAATACCCGTTCAATTGCCACTTTCGCTTCCGATTGGCGATATCCCAGAGTCACCAGCGCCAGCAGTGCTTCATTTACTTTGTCCCGTTCGTGAGGAGCAAGAGCCATGAATGAACCATCCGCGTATGGTATTTTGACTCCTATTTTTTCTTTGAGTTCTAAGATTACTCGCTGGGCAGTTTTTTTCCCTATGCCCGGCACCCTGGTTAATACATCTACATCTTCACTGGAGATGGCCCGCTGCAAATCCACCACGGATAGCCCCGATAAAATCGTCATGGCCAGCCGTGGACCTATACCACTAACACCAATTAATTTTCGAAACATGTCACGCTCCGTTTCCTCCGAAAATCCATACAACGATAGCGCATCTTCACGGACATGTAAATAAGTGAGGAGAAATATTTCTGATCCCTCTTCACCCAGATGCTGATAGGTATTGATGCTGACAAAAATTCCCATGCCAATTCCCGAGCAATTGACCACACAATAGGTTGGAGTCTTTTTGAACAGCAAACCTCTAATTGAATCTATCATAACTCATTCTTTTATTTTCGAATCCAAATATAACTCTAAAGCTGACAAATACCACGAATGTTTCTTACTTCACTTGTTTTTAATAATTTTTTTTAACAATGTTTTGTTCAATACTTTTCGACCGGGGCGTTTTCCGTTGGTCAATCCAGCCAGTTTGGCCCGATGGTGATGACAAATTGCCACCGCCAGTGCATCGGCCGCATCTTCGGGATGAGGAGCAGTTTCCATTCTCAAAATATTTTTTACCATGGCCTGTACTTGTGGTTTAGAAGCCGCACCGGAGCCCACAATGGAAAGCTTTACTTCTTTGGGAGTGTATTCAAATACTCTTAGCTGATTCTGAGCCGCTGCCAGCATGGCCACCCCCCGCACATGTCCCATGATTATGGCCGTCTTTTTATTCTGATGATAAAAAATGTTTTCTACGGCACATTCCTGTGGATGAAATTCATTAATGATATGATGGATTCTCTGATAAATGGCTAACAAATTTGAGGTAAAATCAGCATCAGATTTTTTTTGAATACCACCGTATGCAATAACCTGTAGTTCATTTCCTTTTTTTTCAATGATTCCATAACCGGTGGTGCCTAAACCCGGATCTATTCCTAAAATTCTCAAAGAGAATACCTGACTATGTTTGCATTTTTTCCATTAATTCAACATCGATGTCAAAATTAGCAAAAACATTTTGAACATCATCATGATCTTCTAAAGCGTTCATTAATTTCAACATCTGTTCAGCTTGTTTGCCATCCAGTTCTACGGTGTTCTGAGGAACCATCGTTAGTTCTGCGTTCTCGATTTTTATGCCCAGCTTCTCAAGAGTGGAGCGCACTTTATGCAGGCTTTCGAAAGGAGTATAAATTTCATAGAACTCATCTTCAACTTTAAAATCATCCGCTCCGGCATCGATGGCTTTCAGCATAAGGTCTTCTTCATCCACACCCTTTTTGGCAACTCTGATCAAACCTTTTTTCTCAAATACCCAGCTCACACTTCCCGCTTCACCTAAATTTCCGCCGTGTCTGCTCAACAGATGGCGGATCTCGGAAACCGTTCGGTTACGATTATCGGTAGTCGCCATAATATATAATGCCACTCCTCCCGGGCCATAACCTTCGAAGGTGACTTCCTCATAAACTACTCCCGGCAATTCTCCTGTGCCTTTTAAAATGGCATTTTCAATATTCTTAGCCGGCATATTCTGCGCTTTGGCATTCTGAACCGCCGTTCGCAAGCGAGGATTAGCATCCAGGTCTCCACCACCATTTCGGGCAGCGATGGTGATTTCCTTAATCAATTTGGTAAAGATCTTTCCTCTCGCCGCATCTTGACGCTCTTTTCGAAATCGGATGTTTGCCCATTTTGAATGACCAGACATATAATCCTCCACTGATTAATGCTTTATATCATATTAATTTATTTCAGGATTGCCCACTGCTGATGAATCGCTCTGTGCGGGAAAGTCAGGATTGCTCCACACTTTGGTTTTCACAATCCAGGCCTGCGGATATCCACGTGAGCGAATAATTCCCCGCATAGATTCTGCTTCCTCTCGAGTTTTAAAATCGCCGGCTCTTACTTTATAATAAGGCGAATCAAATTCCAGATAAAATTTAAGCGGTAAGTTACTGAGCCTCTCCTGAGCCATCGCCTTTGAACGAGTTGCATTTTCTAAATCTTTGGTCGAAAGTAGCTGAATGCGAAAACCTTCAATTAATTTATTTTCCAGAAGCTGACTTTCAATGGGAATATTCTCCTCGGCCGGTAAATAACTCGGCTCAGAAAGACTCTTTGTCTGTTTAGGAACTGGAAAAACAATATCTTCATCTTTAAGTGAAAACGGATCAAATGATTCATCGAATTTTAAAACTGACTGTGGTTCACTGCTGACCGCTTTTTCAGGTTTGGAGGAAGCACATCCCAAAATCATCACTATCCATAAACTTACCACTCCCATGGTCACCATTTTAATAATCATTATTTTCCCTGTGTTTTAGCTCAACGAAAAAATTAAGATAAATCACCAGGTAATTCAACAAAAATATTTTTCATCAAACGAAAAAAGTTGTAAGTTTGCCGGTAATCATTTTCAAGTTAAGACGGAGAAATACATGACCGCAAGTATTGATCTGTATCTGCTGGGGAGCGGTACGATTTTATCCAGAGGCGAACAAGCGTGTTCTTCAATTTTAATCCGAAATAAAAATACGGCAATTTTAGTTGATTGCGGAATCGGCTCATTTATGCGTCTGAAAAAATTAGGAATTCAACCCACGGAAATTGATTTTGTTTTTATTACTCATTATCACCCGGATCATCTATCTGACTTAGTGCCTCTTCTTTTTTATCTTGCCAATTCACCTGTGCCACATCCAAAAACTTTACACATCTGGGGTCCACCGGGATTAATTCTTTTGATGAGTGCCTTTCAAACGATCTACGGGGATTGGTTAGAAACCCCTGTCTATCAAATCCACGAGCTTTCCACTTCTCCGATAATCACTGAATCTTTTACTCTACAGTGGAATAGGGTTTTACATTCCAAACAAGCGGTTGGTTACCGATTCAATTTTCAAGGAAGAATTATTTCCTTTTCAGGTGACTCTGGTTATTGTCCAGCCCTGGTCGATCTTTGTGCTTCTGCCGATCTGGCCATTCTGGAATGTTCCTTTCCGGATGAGCAGGAAAAAACGGGACATTTGACGCCCGGGCTGGTCGCCAGAATTGCCGATCACGCTCAGGTTAAGCAGCTGATTATTACTCACCTGTATCCGGAAAACCAGCCCCAGACTGCTCTGGCAATTATCCAGAAATTCTACTCCGGGCCAGTTACTGTCGGAAACGATTTAGCCCACTTCATCCTTTAGTCAATAGTTTAACCTTATCCATTAACTCTGGATAGCAATGAGAGAGAAATCTTGAAATATTTTTTTTACAGAAAAATCGCTTGACTCATTTTTGATGATTATTTATGTTTTGGATCAAATTGAACTATTATCGTTTAGCAAAAAATAGTTAGAATACGAAATAGTAAACATTTTTCATTTTTTTATCGAGAAGCAGGTAGATTTGAATCCGCAATGTCCTCTGATTTTTGCTCACCGGGGCGCCAATAGTTTTGCTCCAGAAAATTCCCTGGCCGCTTTTGAAAAGGCTAAAGAGTTAGGTTGTCACGGGATAGAGCTAGATGTCCGCTGTTGTGGATCAGGTGAGGTCGTGGTATTTCATGATCGGTTTATAACGCGGATGACGGGGGAAAAGGGAAAAATTTCAAACCTCAATTTATCTGCATTAAAAAAGTTTAGATTACTGCATGACCGAATTCAAGATGAAAAAATACCCACTTTACCAGAAGTATTAGAACTGATCGGTAAAGAATTGCTGATCAATATCGACATTAAAAAAAATTTTCTGAAAAAAAATAATATCGAGGAAAAAATTGTAAAAATTCTGGCAGATAAAAATTTTGAAGACAACATCATCATTTCGTCATTCAATCCCTGGGTGCTCAAAAAAATCTCGGCTTTAAATCCGAAATTGCATACCGGTTTTATATTCAGCAGCAGATCCAGTATGATGTTTTTAAATGGGCATCCCGTTCAATCTCTTCATGCTCGCTACCCGATTTTAAATCATCGCTACCTGCAAAATTTGTTAGACCGCACACAACAGGTTTACGCCTGGACAGTTGATGATGAAATGGCAATGACAAAATTGCTTCACATGAAAATAGATGGCATCATCACCAATCGCCCCGAAAAACTCATTCATCTCTGCCATAAAATATATCCTTCTCATTAAATATCACGCAGTCACATTTTTAGGGTAATAATTATGAAACGACAGCATAAAAATTTTATATCAATAAATGACCAGCGGTGCGATTTATGCGGCACGTGTGTAGGCGTATGCCCGGAAAATGTTATTCGACTCTCGATGAATAAATTATTCATCGATCACAACGGATGTACCCGCTGTCTGAAATGCGTGTGGGTATGTCCGGTAACTGCTCTGGAGTTGATGGAATACACCGATAGCACCTTGAGTGTCCCCCTATGAAAATTATTATTGATGACAGTGCCGGATTTTGTCCCGGGGTGCAACGTACTATCCAGCAGGCTGAAAATCTTTTACAAAGCCATCCTCAGGTATACTCCTTAGGGTGGCTCATTCACAATGAGTCCGAAATCTCACGATTGCAGGAAAAAGGATTAAAATTAGTTGACCATCTTTCGGTGAAAAATATCAAAAATCCGGCTACAGTTTTAGTTCGTGCTCATGGTGAACCTCCACAAACCTTTGAACAGTTAAAAAAACAAGGTGTAGAGATTGTGGATGGTACCTGCCCGATTGTTCGACGTTCTCAGAAAAAAGTCGAATATTACAGCAGACAGGGATACCAGATTGTGTTTGTCGGGAAAAAAAATCACCCTGAAACCGTGGCGATGTCGGGTTACTCTCAACAGCCAATCATAGTGGTCGAACATATCTCCGATCTAAAAGACATTAATCCTTCTCAAAAGACAGTGGTTCTGGCCCAAACCACCATAGATGCTGATTTCTTTCATTCAGTCTTGCAAGAATTAAGACAGCAGGGCATCTCTTTCATTACTGAAAACACGATATGTCGTTATATTTTAAATCGTGACCAGAAAATTAATCAATTAACCCGGCAACCAGAAGTAATCATCGTGGTGGGTGGTAAAAATAGTTCCAATACCGCGGTGCTTTATCAAAAGTGCAAAGGGATTAATCCGGAATGTTATTGGATTCAGGATCCCGATGAGATAAAAAAAGAGTGGATCGAAGAAACTCCTCAGGTACGAATTATCGGAGGAACCTCCACCCCCAAATGGATCCTGCAGAAGGTAAAAGATCATATTCAAAAATTAATCAATACCTGAATCTTAATTAATGATTCTGGAATAGGAATTAACCTGTTATGAACGCACTGGCAGTTGAAATAAAAAATGCGGCTCGGCAATTAGGTTTTGATGCGGTGGGGATCACCCATGCAGAACCGCTGGAAGAAGCCAGTCAGAATCTTCAGCGCTATATTCTGGAAGACCGGCAGGGTGGCATGGATTGGCTGGAACGAACTTCTCATCAACGATGTGATCCCAGAGCGTTTTTCCCTGAAGCCAAATCAGTCATCATGCTCGCCATAAATTATTTTCGCCAGGAAGAAATGGCTATTTTCCCGAAAGAGTCCGGTAATATTTCCATATATGCGCGCGGGCGCGATTACCATCGGGTGCTGCGCCATAAATTAAAAAAACTGCTCAACTGGATCTGCGATAAAGAAACCTCTGCTCAGGGTCGTATTTTTGTCGATTCTTATCCTGTAATGGAAAAACCTTTAGCCGTTCGGGCCGGACTTGGATGGATTGCGAAAAACACCAACCTGATTCTAAAACAACGCGGGTCTTTCTTCTTTCTGGGAGGGATATTGCTCAACCTCTCCCTGCCTCCCGATGATCCATTTACCAAAGAATATTGTGGGCAATGCCAGCGATGCCTTACCGTCTGCCCAACCCGGGCCCTCACTGCCCCTTTCCAGATTGATGCCCGCCGATGTCTTTCCTATTTGACAATTGAACACCGGGGAGAGATTCCTGAAAAATTTTATCCCTCACTCCGCAATTTTATATTTGGATGCGACCTCTGCCAGCTGGTTTGTCCCTGGAATCAAAAATACGCTGAAACCTGCCCGGAAAAAGATTTTCAAACTCGTTTTTCTGTTTCTCGATTATCTTTAGTAAAATTAAAAAGTTTAACTTCCGAACAGTTTAAAGAAATGTTCAACGGTACGGCGGTCAGCCGCCTGGGATATCAGCGTTTTCAACGAAATGTGTACATTGCCTGGCAAAATGTAATGCAGTAAAATCTCACTGCGAATTCTGCTATTTTTTTCATTAAATTGTAGAGTGAAGTAAAAATAGATCAAAGGTAATACAAAAGATGGAGTTACTTTTCAGAATTCAATCACCGAAAGATTTAAAAAAATTAACAAAGCCTGAACTTCTAACTTTGTGTTCAGAGATTCGAAATTATTTGGGTGAAGTCATTCCAGCGGTAGGGGGGCATTTTGCCTCCAGCCTGGGAGTGGTGGAATTAACCGTCGCTCTCCACTACTGTTTCGATGCTCCCCGAGATCGATTGATCTGGGATGTGGGACATCAGGCGTATGTGCATAAAATTCTAACCGGGCGTCGCGACGCTCTAAAAAACATACGTCAGTTTGGTGGTATCAGTGGATTTCCTCGACCGACTGAAAGCGAATACGATGCTTTCGGAACCGGACATGCCAGTACTTCTATTTCAGCCGCTCTGGGATTTTGTATTGCCCGCGATCTCCAGGCAGAAAATTATCGTGTGGTGGCTATCATCGGAGATGGATCACTGACCGGCGGAATGGCCTATGAAGCCTTAAATAATGCCGGACAATCCGGCAAAAACCTGCTGGTCATTCTTAATGACAATAATATGTCCATTTCTCCGAATGTGGGCGCCATCGCCTATTACCTGAATGCCATTATTACCAATCCCCTTTATCAGCGAATAAAAAATGAAGTCTGGGATCTCACCGGTAAGATCCCACCCATCACTGAAAAGATCAGGTCTCTGGCGAAAAAAACCGAGAGCAGTTTAAAAGCCATTTTTCTCCCCGGAATGCTATTTGAGGATTTGGGATTTCGCTATTTCGGACCCGTTAATGGACATGACCTGAATGAACTCATTTCTTATCTCAATCGATTGAAAGACCTGCCTGGTCCAATGCTATTGCATGTGCTGACTAAAAAAGGAAAGGGATTTTCGGATGCCGAAAAAAATCCCGAAAAATATCATGGAATAAAACCACTGGCAGTAAAAAGTAGTCAACCTCCCACCGTTTCAAAAATACAACCTTATACGGATATTTTCGGGAAGACCATAGTACAGCTGGCAGAAAAAAATCCGAAAATCTGCGCCATCACAGCGGCAATGTGCGATGGAACGGGTTTAAATGAATTTCGTCAGCGATATCCGGATCGTTTTTTTGATGTCGGTATTGCTGAGGAACACGCCGTCACTTTTGCTGCTGGATTGACCGCAGGCGGATTCCGGCCGGTGGTCTCCATCTATTCAACCTTCTTACAACGCGCCTTTGATCAGATCATTCACGATGTCGCATTACAAAAATTACCGGTAGTTTTTGCTGTTGATCGCGCTGGATTAGTCGGTGAAGATGGACCAACCCACCACGGG
>CAYMXZ010000134.1:0-9798 GCA_964394475.1 uncultured Caldithrix sp.
GCGAGCGGTGATCAAACCTCAAGCTCTCGTGGTCAGTCTGAATCAGAGTGATACGCTGGATCTGTATCTGCTTAATGAAACTAATCAACCACATCCACAGGAATTTCTTCTTACGCTTAGAGATCCCGGCGGTGAAAGCAGAAAAATAGGTATTTTTACAGCAGATAAATGGGTCAAAGATCAATTTGTTTATCCACTGGCACAGAAGTTCATTACATCGGCATTGAATCAGGAAGGTTATTATACTATAACCCTGAGCGCCGCCGATCATCCAGAAATTTTCAGCCAGGAAAAAATTCTGGTCATCCAGCCCTACCCTGAACCGCATGATGCTGCCAGAGTGGGAGTGCTAACACAGGAACCGAAATTTATTGATCATTTAAATGAAATCCCGGGTATAAAAGCGGAGCCCTATCAAAAAAATAACTCTTACGATTTGCTTATCACCACCATCCGCTTGCTTCATGGCTGGCGTTCGGAAGTTGATTCAACCAGAGAAAAAGCCAACACTGACGATGACGTTTTATTTCATACGGAAAGCTGGGGATATTGGCGAAATCTGGAATATGTCTTTGATAATTTACCGAAAGGAAAAGCCAGAGTGACTCTGAGATTTGCGGAAGTAACGCTCAAAAATCCAGGTGACCGAATTATGAATGTGGCCATTAATGGAGATACGGTGTTAAAGGATTTTGATATTGTAGCCACTGTGGGAGGTCCAAATATTGCAATGGATACCACTTTTACCATCGATATTCCCGAAGGAGTGATTAAAATTACCGTCCCAAAATTAACCGTCAATTACGCCAAATTCAGTGCGATTAAAATTGAAGCAGGCGATACCGTAATTGCCATCAATTGCGGAGGGAAACCCTATCGCGACAAAAATGGTCTATTGTGGGATGTATATGGACAGGAAATAAATTTGAATGATGAGATTATTTTTAGGGTAAAAGCCGGAACACCTTTGCTGATTTTGCCTGACGGGCCTGAAGCAGCCGAGGCTTACGGTAAACGATTATCTGATGCTGGAGCTTTCCGATATCTGGGTCACGTGGGAAATGTACGCGCCTCCTGGATGGGAGCCTGGTTTTTCGTGAGAGAACATCCGGTTTTCAATGGCATGCCGATCAACCAGGCCATGCGTAGCTACTACCAGGTTCCGGTAAGTGGTTCAGATGGTTTGCTGATTGAGGGTGATAACATTGAAGTTTTTGTCGGTTATGGTCGTGATCATGATCGAAACATCGGAGCAGCCAGTTTTACCGCCCCTTTAGGAAAGGGAAAAATTCTGTGGCATAGCCTTCCCGGAATGGTCAGCGGTTTATCAGAACCTGGAAAAGGAATGCAACCGGTACTTCTGAAGCGCCTATTGAAAAATTCGATTGATTATTTATTGATGCCACAAATAAAATGATCTTTATTATTGCTAAGTAAACTCGCTCGAAAACACAAGGAAACCATGTGAAACAGAATATTCTCGGAAGATGGGGATTCATTATCGGAGGAATTCTATTTCTTATTGCGGCGGTGATGTCGTTTGCCGCCGGTCGAACTTTTAAAGTTACATTTTTCGTCATAGCGATAGCATTTTTGGTGATTGGAGCTGCCATTGCTGGCTGTAAACAAGCAGATACTCCTTCTAAAAATGAAGCATGTTGATCGGTGAGTGAACAATAAGTTTCCGCGGCGTTAGCTCTGCGCTGGCGCCGAACCCAATCATTTGGCAGATATTAATTGTTAAAAAAGTTGCGCTTTCAATCAAGAAGTGGTTCCATATGAGAAACATGCACGAGTGGAAAAAGCAGGTGATCAACCGCACTCAGCGATTAGCATTTCCAATTATGACTCACCCCGGAATTGAAATGTTGAGAATCTCTGTGAAACAGGCCGTTAGCAACGGAGATCTTCAGTTTCAGGCGATAAAAATACTCTCGGAAAAATACTCCTTTGCGGCTTCTTCCATGATAATGGATCTATCGGTAGAGGCGGAAGCATTTGGGGCCCACATTCAATTTCATGAAAATGAAGTTCCTACCATCATTAATAGATTGGTTACTGACTATCGTTCCATCCATGATTTAGCGGTGCCAACCTTAGAGAGTGGACGAATACCACAGTCTCTGCGTGCGGCGAGACTGGCTGTCAAAGAAATTACTGATCGACCAGTTTTTGCATGTTGTATTGGTCCTTTTAGTTTAGCCGGCAGGTTATACGGACTAACTGAAGTCATGATGGAAATTTTATTAGATCCTTCACCTATTCATCTTCTATTGAAGAAATGCACTCAATTTTTACAAAATTATGGTGAGCGATTCAAACAGATAGGGGCAAATGGTATTTTCATGGCGGAACCAGCAGCTGGTATGCTGTCGCCAGAAGATTGCCAGAAATTTTCTTCAGATTATGTAAAAAAAATTGTTGAATACCTTCAGGACGATTCCTTTCTGGTCATCTTGCATAATTGCGGGAATACCAATCCCCTGGTCGAAAGCATGCAATCCACTGGAGCAGGTGCCTTGCATTTTGGTAATAGCTGCGATTTACTTTCAGCCCTGAAGCGGATTGACAGAGATCGTCTGGTAATGGGAAATCTGGACCCGGTTGCCGTTTTTCGGATGGCATCTCCCGAAGAGGTGTATCAAAAAACTAAAAACTTGCTATTGGCCACCAAAGATTTCAGCAATTATATCATTTCCAGCGGATGCGATATACCACCAGGCGTACCTCAAGTCAATATCGACGCTTTCCAGAAAGCAATCGAAGACTACAATAATTCCTCAGTTTGAAAGAACATTCAGGAATAGTTTTACTTTACCATTTTGAAAATTACAGAAATAATTTAACTTTCGGATTAACCATTTGTTTTCTCTTTGGATAAATTCCTCTTAGAAGCATGAATCCGAGAATTTCACCAACCGAATTACAGGATCAATCGAAATTCAGATTAGTTGACGAATTTGATCATTTTGATATATTTAAATTTCTTTCTGTCTACTACTACCGGAAACGCAGCTGGATCATTTACTTTCATTATCTGTTGTCATTAGCCGCGATAATTTATTGGATTTCGTTCGGAATTAAGGCGGAATATTCTCCTGGCACGTTCTTTTTTATTTTTGGTTGGTCCATGGTAAGCATGGTAGTGATTTTCATCCCTTTACATGAAATCATCCAACTGATCGCTTATCGGATGATTGGGGCACGGCAGGTTCGATTTTATTTTTCTTTTAAAAAAATATATGCGATTACAATCGCCTATAATTTTGTGATTGGACACACCGAAACTATCGGGATAGCCATATTGCCATTAATTATAATCATTTCTACACTTTCGATAGCGATTGCCGGTTGGGAATCTACCCGATTTTATTTTTTAAATACTTTTGTAATTTATCTGGGGATCAGCAGTAAAAATTTTGCCATTATCAATTATTTTTGGTTAAACCGTCAGAAGATTTTGTACTGCTATGACAGTTTATCTGGAAAGAGATATATATATGAGAAAATTTAAAAATACTTCTAGTATGAAAGTTTTTTCCGCTATGAGAGCGCTGAGATTACACCAATAAAATCTAAAAGAACTTTAATAGATATCAACTCCTCTCCGGTTTTGAAAATCAATAGGCTTTTCAGATATGTGGAGAATGAATAAAATATTCTTGCTATTTTTACAACGAGCAGTCTGAAATGATTCAATGGGTTATCCAAAAAAATTCTATGGCGTAAAATTCAAATTAGCGATACCACTCAGTAAAATATTTATTCGCCAGCATCACCGCCTCGCGCATCATATCTTCCACTTTAGCCGTTTGGCGCCGGGAGAGTTCGAAAAGCAATTGTTTCATATTCAACGATTCGGCGGCTTTTTGGCAGGCTTCCCAGCTAAGAATGCTTCGAATTACCCGGTCAATTCCCTGTTCTTCATTATCATAAGGTCGTGGTTGCATATCATGGCCTTTCCAGCGCCGGTAGCCCACCTGCTCGATCAGGGCAGCAATCGCGATATTCATTCCATTGATCCGGGCTCCATTATCAATGTCAAACTTACCTGGTCCTCCCAGTATGATACCGTCATTATACCCCTGGCTATTAATATGCATATGCATCAACATCTGATTATCGATTTCTTCGACCGTATCGTACACGTGATCCAGACCAATCATTTCGCTATGGCCAAATTCTTTATTCAAACCTTTTTTCTGAAGAGAAATTCCATATTGAGTCTCTAATTTTTTCCAGAATAATATTGCACTGGCCACCGTGGGTAAAAGCATGGCAGCATGGCCCTCGTTGGGTTTAGGCTCGATGGCAATATAAAAATCACCACCTTTTTTTTGTTCATAACGACAAAAATCAGCAATTCCCTGCTTCAGATATTCGTACATTTTCTGAATTGCCGGTGTCGCCAGATCATATCCGTAAGAACCGTTCCAGAGAACCAGAGTAGGATATTGAGCCGGATCGGGATACCAGGTTTTTTTCAATGCTTCGTAACCAAGATCAATCGTTTTTTCTCCGAATTCACATGCTTTTTTTCTCTCGATTTCATCCAGCGAAGCAATGCCACCATAGGCAAAATGAGTATGAGCACCCGGGGTAAGTAAGGCTAAATAGATTCCCTCACTTTTCAGGGCGGAACTTAATTCATTGGCATTTTTTTCATCGACTTCACTATCATAATGCACTTCAAATCCCAACACAATATGATTGGGCAAACGGGGTGCTATTTTTTCTTTTATTAATCGCACCACACCACTGCTGCTTAAAAATTTTTCACTCCAGGCGGGACGAATATTATCCGGTACGAATCCACCCTTACCCGCATGAAAAGTCCACCGACAAATACTGTGAAACGATTTTTTATCATTCATATTCTACACCTCAAGTTCGTCAAATTTATCCTGCTTTTTTCTCCATCTGATTTTAATCGTCGCTTTTTTCATTCCTGGAATTTCCAGTTGAAGATAATTTTTAAATAATTTCACATGTTTATTTACACCTTTAATTTTTCTACCATCAACAAAAAGCTCAAGATGGCTCAATTGAATAATTTTGAGGAATTTCAATACATATGATCGGTGAAGCGAACTGTCGACGAAAAACGTTATTTCATTTCGATACATGTGCATTAAAAATCTGGTTTTACTTTTATCTTCCCGGTATACATAAGAACCGTCCCCCGGGAAAATGAGAAGAAGGAGTGGATCGATTTGTTGATCGGGAATACGGTTGATTTTCGTCATCATGGGTAGAATGGCACCCTGACGTAGAAAGAGCGGCATTTTCGATAGAGGTACTTTCAGAGTAAGAGTTACAGGTCCCTGATATTCCTTATGGTTAAAAAAATCCATCCAGCGCCCAGGAGGTAAATATACTGAACAGAAATGATCAGGTCGATACACGGGAGCTACCAGTAAGAAAGGGCCAAACATATATTGTAAATCGATGTCAGAGGCATGGGGATCATCCGGGAAAGCGAGGGGCATGGCCCGGATCACGGGCAGACCACTTTTAATAGCTTCCTGAGCCGTAGAATAAAGATAGGGAAAAAGTTGATAACGGAGCCGAGCAAATTTCTTAAAAATATCCAAAATTTTCTTTCCGAAGAACCAGGGCTCGCGTGGGCTATCTCCATGCAGGCGACTATGAGAGCTGAATAATCCAAATTGAGCCCATCGGATATACAGCTCAGGGGTGGGTATCCCACGGTATCCACCAATATCGTGACTCCAGAACGGTATTCCCGAGATGCCGATGGACAAACCGCCACGGATGGTGGCTGCTAAACTATCCCAATCGGCCGCCGGATCTCCTGACCAGCATACCGGAAAATGTTGACTTCCGGCAAAACCTGATCGCGACCACACCAGTCCGTAACCTTTTTCTTGCCGGATTACTTCGAACACTGTTTTATTATAAAGGTAAGGATATAGATTATGCATTACCTTTCCAGTTTGCCCGTTATAGAAAACCGCATCTTCCGGTATATCCTCCCCAAAATCTGTTTTGAATACATCCACCCCCTGACGAAGAATGGGGCGCATGAGATCCTGAAACCATCTCACAGCAGCTGGATTGGTGAAATCGACCATGGCTACCGGGGCATTCCAACCTTCCTGGTCTCCGGCTTTTCTTACCACACCATCAGGACGAGGAGCTAAAGAAAGTCCATAATCAATCACATAGACTGATCCATCGGTTCTCTTCACAAAAAAATCCCGAGATTTACCCAATGGGAATATATCACTTTCAATAGAAATATAAGGCTGAATCCACAAACTCAGCCGCCATTTTCGCGAATGAATATCAGTGATTAAATTTTGATGATCCGGAAAGGTCTGTTGATCCCATACAAAATCACAATATTTTCGCCAGCGCATCCACCAGGTATCCAGGTGAATGACATCCAGCGGTAGTTTATATCGTTCAGCATCATCCATCAATTTTTTTATGGACGATTGATCGCGATAGCGACCGGAGGAGGACAACCATAAACCAAACGACCATTTCGGAGGGAGCACTGGCTTCCCGGTCAGATTCATGAAGTGTTTTAAAATTTCGGCTAAATTCGATCCAAAAATAATAAAAACCTCCAGGTGATCCGATGAAACTGAAAAGGTAAATGACTGCGTTGAGATCGTTCCTAATTCCCAGATAATGCGAGCCGATGAATTTATAAAAAGACCATACCCTTTACTGCTGAGAAGAAAAGGAATATTTTTATGTGATCGTTCACTGGTTGAACCAAGGGCGTCAACGTTCCATCCCACAATTCGTTGACCCACTTTATTTAAAGGAGTAAATTTTTCTCCTAATCCATACAGGCGCTCATCCGGTCGCAGGTGGAATGAATGGGAACAGGAGAGGATTTTCCCATCGTCCGAATAATATCCTAATGGTAGGTTGATGTAATTTCCCAATCCATCAATATCAGCGGCGTTTTCTCCGCAAATTTCCAATTGTCGATTATCCCGGAATTTAAATTGCCAGGGTTCTTTTTGAATCTCGAGATTCAGTTTAGTACCGGTGACTATGATTCTGTCAGAATGGTTTTTACATTGCCACAACAATTGAGCTAGCGAAGAAGGCGCCACAGTTATCGTGGCTGAATCAATTTTAGTGGAGGAAGGCAAAAAGCGATAACGCCAGATATTTTGCGTCCACGGTTCAAATACAATTTTGACTTCTTTGCTCCGGGCGGTTTGTGCCACAATTTGCAACGAATTATTTTTCCATTGCCAATGAATGAGTTTATTCACCCAATCGTACTGATAATTTTCGGCGGTTTTCATCATCATGGATTCGCTTTAGTGTTCAATAATCGAAAAATTTGTTCCAGATCTGTTTCTGGCCAATCGTCGCCGATGACACCGTTTGTCACGTCCAGGTGAATGAAGAGGCCATTATATTTTTTAGCGGCTTGCAGGATTTGCTGAAGATAATCCAGCATTCCCCGGAAGGTTTTTTCCCGGTTAAATCCCACCCGACAGGCCAGGACCATTTCCCCACCCAATATTTTCAAAACATCCCGGAAAGGAACTTCACTGGCTCCAAATTCAATTCCGCGTAAATTTCTGATTTTTTTTAAACTGGGAATCTGGTGAAACCAATTCCCACAGGAGTGCAGATAAATTCCACCAAATTCTTCAGAAAGCTCATTGATATAAGGAACATGAAATTCATCATGCATCTCGGGGGAGATCATTACCCAAACGTCATTTGAGATTGAAACACCCCATCCATCCGGCAGCCAGGGCTGAAACATGGCCGGAACAAATTCCACTCCAGCCTGCCGGACTATTTCTCTTTGAGCTTTTATGAGCGCAATCATGCAATCGGTCACTAACCGCATAAGGTGATGAACCTCATGAGGATGGGAGAGCATGGCCATCATCAACTGATTATGGCCAAGAATTAATGAAGCGTTGTCCAGTGGACCCTGAATATCCGTGAGGCGAACAGGTAAGGTTTTTTGAGTTTCATTGATGAAAAATCGAGTATACTCCAGAATTCTGGGTAATTCTCCTCGTTGTAAAGAAGGAATCTCTAAATCATATACGTGCTGAGGCTCATTGATAACATGCGATTTTATGGCCGGGAAATCATTTTCCCACCAGATCACCTCGCAGCCAAAAGCAGACGCTACTGCCACTACACCCAGAGAGGGACATAGGCTGGGAACAAAATCTCCCGGTAATTGCAGCATATCGTTTATTTCCTGGAGTTGAGCCTGTAAATATTTTTCAGGATTCAATAACCGATTTTTTACAGTATCTTCGCCTTCCGTAGAAAACAGTGCACTTCTAATCGCTTTCCCGCCTTTCACCTTCGGACCCACATAACCGATCAGGAAAGCTGGTCTTTCCCCATTCTCCAGTCGCCACAATCGACTTAAGAATTCTTTATTTCTTGGTATGATTTGGTCAGTCGTTTGCATCATTGATGAGAGGACATGAAATGATGAGAATAATAAGCCGACATCTTGAACTTGCTATCCAAATCTTTACACATATCGTCCATATTGTTCAGCAGCTTCCATCATGGCATTGATATGATGAATCGGGGTTCCGGGTGGAATATTATTCCCGTCTTGTAAAATAAAACCTTTGAATGGAGCCAGTTTTTCGATCACCCGACGGCAGGCTTGTTTAATTTCGTCAGGTGTTCCAGAATGAATAAGCATCGGATCCACGTTACCGATTAAAACCACTTTTCCACCCATTACCGAAGCGATATAGTCCAGGTCCACTTGATATCCGAAGCCCTGCAATTCGTGAATCTGCAGGTCGTCCCGAAATGTTTTTAACAAATGATCAGCTTTTCCGCACATATGCAGACTGAGATAGCCATCAAAGTGGAAGCGCAATTTTTTTTCAAAGGGCAAAACCAGATCACGATAAACATCATCGGATAGAGAAACGGCCAGAACATCGGTCCAGGCAAAATCTTTTGGCACCGGAAGATTCTCTTCCTTCCAACAAAAATCGAGATATTCAATGAGTTTGTCGGTTACAATGCGCAGGAGTTCACGGACGAAATCGGGTCGCTCATACACGGCGGTGAAGATTTCAGTAATGCCCATTAAATCACCAGCCACTCCAAATGGGCCGTCGGCGGTATGAGTTAAATTGGGATTGGCACCGGGATAAAAAATTTCTCCTCCTTGAAACCGCACCGGATATTTCTCGGCCACTTCCATCATTTTGCGACGATAAGCAATTTGCCGCGCATTGATACCAGAGTGGACAAAATCAATCTGTTCTAATTTAGTGAGATCACGATCGGTTTTTACCCATGGTTTTCCAACCCAGGGGATATCATTTTCCGGAAAAACCACTTCGCATCCCAGACTCCCCGCCTCAAAAGTGTTCTGAAAATCAGTCCATGCGCCGACCCAGGCGCCAGTGATGGAATAGGCATCGGTCTTTACATTTTCCATTAGCCATTTTTGAGCCATGAGTTGTGTGTGAAGCATGATTTCCGGATCGCGATAATAGTCTGAAAATTTGACTCCCACCTGGGGGATTAAAAATCGATGAGCAATAGCTGGAATCACCGGTACCCGATCGGGAGTCTCAAATCGTTTGGCCCTGGTCACCCGAATCCGGCGTTTCTCAATTTCCTCCTGAGGCACCTTAATTTCAATAACGTCTTTCATTATCTATATCCAAAAGAAAGAACATTTAATAGTTTATAGTTTGTATTTAGTATTTAGTATTTAGTATTTAGTATTTTGTATTTTGTATTTTGTATTTTGTATTTTGTATCTTGTATTTTGTATCTTGTATCTTGTAT
>CAYMXZ010000135.1:0-9606 GCA_964394475.1 uncultured Caldithrix sp.
GTTCCTTCCTGGTAGGTGCTATAGGCAATTTGTAATCCGGAAGGTGACCAGGTTGGGTACATGGTAATGCGGTCATTATCAATCGTAATATTTTGCTTTATGGTACCCGTTAAGTTGGAAATGTAAATATCGGCAGAGGTATAGCGATAACCATCATCTTCAATCAACACAAAGGCGATATATTGGCCATCGCGCGACCATTGGGGATAATTTACTCTCCCCAGATCTATTAACGCCTGTGATTCAAGATTCATGATGTAGCAATTTCCACCATATACCTCAAAAGCGACATGCTGTCCGTCGGGTGAGAGGGTAAGATTTAAGAATTCAGCTTTGGGAAAAGGCTGAAGTTCTTTTCGTTCCACACCGCGCTGATCTTCAATGATAATTTTGTCAGAAAAGGTATAGCAATAGCGTGATTGAGAAACATTTTCTAATTGATAATTCGTCTGCAGATATTCAATTTCCTTTCCATTAAAGAAATAGACCTGACTGTGGTTTGGAGTCCATTGGGGCACACCGGGGATACCGGCTTTAAAATCACACAGGGAGATTTCACTAAAAGGATCGAGTCTGAACAATTTTATTGCACTAAGATATCTCCATTGCTGGTAAGTAGAAACTCTGGTCAGAATCATTTTGCCATCGGCTGACCAGGAAAAACCGAAGCCGGCCGACATTTCATCAGTAATCTGAGTCAACTTGCTTTGAACAAGATCATAAAGCCAGATTCCATGAAAATTATTCGAACTGAATGCAATTTGATCTGCCACCGGCGACCAGTGGGGAGCCATAAAGTGTTGCTCCTCACTGGTGGGAGCAACAACGAGTTTACTCTCCTTTACCTTGAATAATTCTTGAGAGTAAAGCTGAAAACTCATCATAATTAAGAATATACAAATTTTCTTCATTTAATTCTCCGTGTTCAAATTTAGCTATAATATTTTTATTTGAGTACCATCATCCGCCTCCGTTGGACATCTCTCCCGCTCTGAAGTTGATAGATATAAATTCCAGAAGCAAGGTTGGCGGCATCCAACCGGACTTCATAATGACCGGGCTGCATCATTTGATCAATTAATACTGCTACTTCCTGACCCAGCACATTATAGATGGTTAAACGCACCTGATCGGGGCGATGAACACTAAAGGGAATGGTAGTAACCGGATTAAAAGGGTTAGGATAATTTTGTTCCAGTGCAAACTCCTCTGGTATTTCTGAAAGGTCAGATAGCAGAGTCGAGGTAATTTCATATCGTTTCTTAATTACCCGCAATTTGCTGAAATACAGCGTTCCCAACATCGCACCGGTTTCATCATGGGTAAGCTGGAAACTGTCGATTCGCAGGTTTCCTTCCAGGATACCATTGCCCAGCCATTGACCCACACTCTCCGGATCACCCAAATCCCATTCAATAAGTCGCCAGCCCAGCCAATCGATTGTTATCCATTTGCTGACTTCATGATATTGGGCAGCAGTGGCAGGTAAATTATCGTCCAGAGCAAATCGAAATTTGTTATAACTACCATCACCTAAGATATAGCATTGTAAAACATAACTGGTATCAAATTCCACCAGGCGAGGAGGAGAATCATCCAGATATTCTCTTAATAAATATTCCGAACCGGGAGGATTCAGGAAAGTGGGGTCCCATACATAATGCAATCGTCCTGATTTTTTTTCCAACGGTGTATAGGCAGCAGGCAGATAAACTGTACTGGAAATATCAAAGGTGCTGGAAATCGTGTTTACCCCGTTGGTGGATCCGCTATATCCAGGAGCTCGCCAAAAACCGGTTCCAGAGAAATTATCGATCATTCTCTCTTCGCTATACGCATACGGTTGAGTTGCAAATGGCACCGTGATAATAGTGTCCAGATGATTACCGGAAGTATCGGTAAGGTCGGTCGAGAGAGCGATTTGATAATTATGACCAGAGTAGAGTGGTTCTGTGGTCTGAATACACACCGCCGACCGATCTTCAATATCATAAATCAGTGCTTTATGTGGAACAGCCTGTCCACTCCAGGTTACCGAGGTGGAAGTGGTTTGTAAAGATGAATGATCCAGTAATTCGTCGAAGGCAAAAGAAAAGATTCCCTGCACATCGAAATTATCAGTATAAACTTGAGTTGATGGATTGCTGTAAATCAATTGTGGTGGGAAAATATCCAGACCAGTGGTACGAAACACCAAAATGAAATCCTCACTGCTTCCACCATTCGCTGCACCGTCTAATTCTTTTCCATTGATGTCAGTTACTTCTTTTTTAATCGTCAATGTATATTCAACATCGTTAGCCAGGTTGGCATTAGGTACGATGGTCAGTTGTTTTTGGTCGGAGGTCCAATTCAGAGAAAATCCACCGATATCAGGATCGAAGATGACATTTCCGGCAAAGGAGCTGGTATCCATAGTTTTCGAGAAGCCGATAATGATATGGATGTTCACCGGAACGGTATCGCCATACTGGGGTTGAGTGAATAAAACGATTGGTGCAAATGATGGTATTGAGTCGCTTACAAAATAATTCGATATCGTCGATTCATTCCAGTATCGATCAAAACGGGTGGCAAAATAGGTATAGCGGCCATTGAAATTCTGAAAACCAGAAATAGAATCTGTGTAAGTAAAAGGTTCATGCCCAAAGTGGATAGTAATGATTTCATCGGAATTGACATCCAGTACATCGTCTTCGGAACGATAGATGGCAAATCGCTGATCAATCGACAACGGTTCATTAGGAGAAACCTCAATGTCATACCGTTGCGAATTCACTTTTGTGCCAGTGATAACTGGTGCTGGAGGAGTTTGGTTGGAGAGAAAGGTCGCCGCACGAACCTTGGTGAGGCCATTGAAGAAAATATTCTTAGCGGTTTCCCAGTAATTATGATTTCGCCAGCTTCCATAGCTGAAAAATTGAAAACCATCCACCCAGGGGACGGTGCGACAAGACTGGATGATATTAGGATGATTATCCCACACATTTAATTCCGAGAGTCGATAAGAACCTGGTCCAACCGTGTATAATCGTCCGCTATTAATGCCGGGTTGGATCCAATACCCCCAACTTTCAATTCCATTAGCGACCAGCATTCCGTAAAACTCACTACCGGTGGTCCAGTGATAATGCATGGGAGTCAATTGATCGACACTACCTTCATTGAACCATAATGCTGCATCTTGAAATACCGTTCCATAACCTTGCCAGCTTGACCAGCGGTATTTGCCCAGTGCAGCGACCGACAAACGTACCCATGGTTTGGTGGCCTGGATCGAGTCATGCAGAACTCTGACAAATTCGGTCACGCTCCATCTCCACCAGTCTTCCCAACTGCCAAAACCAGCCGGGGCATTCACTGGATCATAGGGATGCTGAACATCGTACAGATAGCGTTCCCGATCGGGAGTAATTGCCAATCGATCTATTTTCTCCTGTGAAATCATTCCATCCAGTTGAAATTCCGGCAGCAGTTCTTGATTATATTCAAGCGCTGTAAAATCGCTTCGATCATACTCATTCCAGCGGATATAATCCAGATGAAGTCCATCGATGTCATAGTTTTGAACAATCTCCATTGCCACATTCAGGGTGTATTGTCGGACTTCCTCCAATCCCGGAGAGAGGCAGCGGCTGGCTGGCATGGGATCACCATAACCATCCCTGCACACCCACTCCGGGTGCTCCATGGCCGGGGCACCAGGTATCATGGCAGAAGTGGCAAAGACGTTGAACCAGGCATGTAATTCCAATCCTCTTTTGTGAGCTTCTTCAATAGCATATGCCAGGGGATCATATCCAGGATAGGTATAACCGGCATAATATCCATATGGTTCAAAGGCTGAATTATAATAGGCAGTGCCGCTTTGCCTGGCCTGCCAGAGAACGGCATTCATATTAGCTTTTTTCACATTGTCAAGAATAAGTCGAACCCGGGCTTTGTTCTCTTCCACACTACTTGAAGAACTGATATGCTCCCAGGTAATGACCCACACCGAGCGAAATTCCGTATTGCCCTGGCTGTATATTCGAGCAAACAGTAATAAAAGACAAATCATTAAATATGCGATTCGCATAAAAGCTCTCCCTGAACATGTCGTTTACTGATATTAATATAAGTTTATTGTTTCTGTTATTCAATTTTAATATCAATATTTTAATTGATGTAAAGAAATTAATAACAAAAGTAAATCAGAGGTAGTTGTTACTTATTTACATATATTTTTATTCAAATGTGCATTCGCTGCTTCTGGATTGGTTCTCATGACTGGATTACCTTTTATATTTGACAGGATAACAGGATTCACATGATAAATAAGTCTGATCTGGTATTTTGTAAATCTGTATTCTATAAAAAATCTTTCCATCTATCCTGTTCATCTTGTTATCCCGTCAAAATATTACTATCCATGTCAACTTAACTCCTGTTTTGGACAATTTAGTACCCACACTCGCACCTGAAAAAATCAAAAACCTTTATTCGGATGCAGTCTTGTCATTGCCGACATCAGTATTTAAAAGTATGAAGAAAGATTATTTCTTTCATCGACAATTAAAAAAGCCGATGGCTTTTTTTAACCATCGGCTTTTCATAGACATATGCAATCGAAACTACTTTAGCAGCATCATTCTTCCGGTAGCCACTTTATGGTCAACCGTTAACTTGAAGTAATAATTGCCGGAAGCCAGGTTACTGGCATCAAAGGTGAAGTTATACATACCGGCATTCAGAGTTTGATCGTAGTAGGTTCCTACCAGTCTTCCTAAAGAATCATAAATCCGCAGGATCACATGGGCACTCTTATGCAACTCAAAGGGAATGGTTGTGCTGGGATTGAATGGATTCGGATAATTGCGATAGAGAGTAAACAGGCCTGGGACGACTTTCTTATCCTGACCCGGTTTGATGCTGGTGGCGGGAATGAATTTATATTTTTTTACCCCGTAGCCATAGAATTCAGCGGCATAGAACTCATCACCAGCAGCATTGAAATACGCATCACGCACTGCCCGCAGGTATTTGGGTTGGGCATATCCGCCTGGAGTGGTATCTGTTTTGGCAGTATTTCCCCAGAATTCGAATTCTTCCAGGCTATCCACTACCATATAGTTTTGATCAGGATCAAGTGCCCAGATTTCTCTCAAACTCGCATCATCATAACTGGCGATCCACAACAGACCGGCAGGATGCCATTGGGCCAGATTGGTGGCGAAAGGAACATAAGTAGTATCATTGATTTGCACGGTGGCCATTATAGTATCCACCAAAGTGTAGGTACCAAATACTCCATCCGCGCTGTAGTAATGATGTATGCCACCGCTTTGTGAGCAGATGTATACATTTTTGCCATCTGGAGAAACTTCCATGCAGCGGGTTACACCTGCTGAAATTCCAGTAATGGTATTGAATGGAGAAGTCCAGTCCAGAGGATCCAGAATATCAACTTTAGTCGCAAATACTCCATCCATCTGGTACACATATCCGGCGGCATCGACGGCCGGGCGTCCACCTCCACCGCCCGAAGCGAATTTTGCAATCACTTCATGAGTCTGATAATTGATCTTGTAAGTGTTGCCGGTATTATAGGACATGATGATGTTGCCATTCGGATCGGTATTCATCCCACGGTGAGAAACCGCTGAAGAAGCGCTGGTTCCTGCTATTAAGGTATCCACACCACCACCGGGCAAATTCAGGAAACCAATGCTGTCGTAAGTTCCGGTCGCCGGGTCAAAAACAAAAATTGGGGTCAACCAATACAGCGTTCCGCCAACCCATAAGGAGTCAAATGCGGGAGTATTGGTGGATTCCTGTCGACGAGGATAATAGGCGCCCGTCCAGATTTTACCATCCGGAGCGAGAGTAACAGAATAGCAATTGCGGAAACCTTTGATATTTACGGCCGCTGCACCGGCATTAGTGGCCGTCGTATAACCACAGACAATCAGAGAATCAAATTCCCAAACTCCCTGTGGTAGCTGCGTCCAGCCCAAGCTGATTAAGAGTATTACGGCGAACAAACTTAAAAACAATTTTTGCATACTACTCTCCTTCTTTTAATTGTGGTTTTACAAATTTATTATTTAAAGAAAAAAACAGCTAAATATGTTCACCTCCTTTCTTTTCTTAAACAATTACTATTTATCTCCGTCCATAATATGGAGCGGAATTTTTTCCCATGGTAATCCGAATAATCCGTTTGTTGGCATTATTGACTGTTCTGCGATTGACATAAAGGTACTGATCATTTCCCCAGACCATCACTGTAGCAGGGGGGATGAGAACAGTTGGGAAGAGGGGTTCAGCATTTTGCGGGAGATAATTTCCACTGGCATCGGGATGAAGAATGGTAATTGCCTTCGAGATAACAGTTGAATCGGCTCCCACATAGAGGTCACCATCGGCCGCAAAAGTGATGCAAAGAATGTTAGGTATGCCCACCGAACCGCTAGGGAAATAGGAATTCCAATCGAATACCAGTTCCCTAGGTCCCAGATGACCTGAAACGTCAAGAATTTGATTTCGCCAAATACCCTTTTTTACTGAGTCGGGATTGGTACCGGTATAATATCCCGCGGTATATACATATCCGTTATTCACTCTGATAGTACTGAGTATTTTTTCCGGATAACTGGCGGCGATGGTATCGGTGAAGTCCTGACGAACACGGTAAATCGCATATTGCGTGCTATAGAAAATATTAAGATTCTCATCAAAATCGAAATCATTAATGGTTTTACTGAGTCTTGATCTGGTTCCCATTGCTCCAGGAGGAAACTGATATAGAAATACCGTTCGAGCAGCGTATAGAACCGAACCCGGTCCCATTTTCATCGTCCGGTAGAATCCATCCACTCCCTGGCTGGCAGTTGCATAATCGACTTGCTCTTCTTGGGGTGTGATTTTCAATATTTTTCCTTCACCCAATGACACATACAAATTTTCTTCCAAATCCATCGCCAGACCATAGGCATCAAAGGCACCGGTTATCCCGCCGTATTCTTTCCAGGCAGAGACCACTTTATAAGGCGCAGATTCGCCAAAAAGCAATGCGCCATCCACCTGAACCTTAATAATTATTGAGTCCCCTACAATATTCGGTGCAATGCAGGTAATTTCTTCAGTGGTCATGGAAAGGATTTGCGCTTTTTTTCCGGCAAAATATACCCGCGTATGGCTGTAATTTTCAGAGGGGTCGAAATTCGTCCCATGGATGGTGACTTCAGTAATCGCCGAGTAGGCAAACTCTGGCTCTACGGAAGTTATGGTCGGATTGGGTTTAACTTCATAATTGGGTTCCAATTCCCACAAACTTTTCTGTGGTTCTTCTGCACACTGCAGCAGGAAAAGACTTACTGATATTGTTAAAATAAGATACAGAAAGATACGTGGTTTCATCAGATTACTCCCTTATCAAAATGAAAAATGTATTGAAAAACGTTGAACATTATCAAACACCCCAAAAGGGGTATAGGCATAGTCGAAGCCCAGACCAAATTTCTTAAAGCCAAAACCATAGGTAAAATCTTCCTCATCGCGATTGCTCATATAACCGAGTCTCAGGAAAAAAGTATGGATGAAATTATATTCCAGAGCAATTTTGGCGAATTCGGGGTATGATCGTGGATGAGTCGCATCAAACGAAAACATGACGGAATGATGAGAAAACCTTTCAGGAAAGAGGTCAAACAGATCCATGGAAATGCCAATATTAAAAGTCAGCGGTAATTGAAAACCTTCTTTGGCAAATCTGACTTCCGGAGAAAAATTACGTACTGACATTCCGAATACCAGGCTTTTAAATCCAGTTCGATAGCGCGTTCCAAAATCGAAGGCAAAAGTGGATACTTCATTATCATCCACAATCTGTTCAACCTGATAGTCTTCAAGAGTTTTTAAGGCTGGCCCTAAATATTGATCCACTAACTTCGCATGGCCACCAATAGAAAACTTATCAGACAGGCGTATGGCATACCCGATACCCAGAGCATAAGCATAGGGATTGATCTCTCCGGTCTCCAGGTAGCCTTGTTCATTGCCGGCCTTGATAGTTCCTTCAATTTTTCCGTAATCCACATACAGGAAGCTGAAAGCAAAATTCCCGTATCGTCCATTCATCGGTCGCAAGGCTCCGCTTAGCGAATAATGATCGATATCGGCGATCCATTTATTCTGGTTGATCATTAGTTCTGTTTTCACATCCATTTCTGCTAATGCGGCTGGATTTGACCAGAGGGCCGAAGAAAAAGCCGGCATCGTGGTCATTGCTCCGGCCAGTGCCGCCGAACGGGCGTCGGGAACCACACTCAGAAACTGAAAACCTGTTTGAGCTAATTTCTTTTCGGCCTGCACCTGAGAAAAAGCACATAAGCTAATTAGCAGAAGAAGACGGCTATATTTTTGTAGATAGTTCATTTATTTCTCCACGCAACCAGTTAAACACATTTGCTCATATTCAAAATCTTAGCGAATAATGATAAACTTTTTATTAATTGATCTTCCATCCGGGGTTTCAATATGTGCAATGTATACCCCGCTCACGATGACCTGCCGCGAGGAAGTAATTGAACTCCACGCTTCATCCCCACTGCCGTTGGTGTGTTCGATGACATTGATTAAATCACCGCGTTCGGTATAGATTTTAATCGTACATTTTCCGGGGATATTATAGAACATCAGCTTATCCGGTTCTTCGGGAAACCGTAAATCAAATCGATCAGAATTTATGTAATACGGATTGGGTACGATACGGATATTTTCCAGCACGTCGTTTCCCGGTCGTCGCAGATAGGCGGGCTCAGTGGTTCTGGTGTAAAAACGATTGCTGTGCAGAATGCCATGCGGATTGGCATCAGTATTATTATTTGAGCCATCATTAAAGGCCTGTAGATAGTAATAATAAGATACTCCACGAACGGCGGTCAAATCATCATATTGATGTACAATCTGGGGATGATTGGTTCCATAACCGCAGGCGAATATTCTATTGAAAATCGTATCAGTCTTTCCCTCACTGCGAAATATTTCATAACCCCCGAAACCTGGTCCCTCGGAGGGACTGGGACTCCAGCGAAGAGAAATTTTATCTCCGCCAGAGTTAACCTCGAACAACGCTGGTGGTTGGGGCGGTTGAGGGATCTGAAAATTCATATCGAAATTGCGTTTGGCACGGCTAAAAGTTAACAGAATAGAATCGCGACCAGTGTAGACCCATTCATTTTTATATACATTTTTATCGGTAGTTGTGGATCCATTTGGAAGGACAAATGGTCCTTGATCATTCGGATTCAGATAGGCCTGCTTCCAGCGCCGACCAATCTCCTCACATTTGGGACGACTTAAACCACTGACGCCTTCTGCTTCCACAATCACAATGCTATCCCCTTCTTGCAGGTCAAAAGGTCCGTAATTGATCCAGATGTTAGTGCCACCTCCATCATTATGAACCAGATAGGGATCCCTTTTTTGATCTTTATAGGTTTCCCAGAATCTCTCATTGCCACCGAGACCCTGATGAGGTATTCCACTGAGCATGGAATATTGCTGAATCATTTTTGAAAGCTCCGCTCGGGAAACGGTGTTCATTCCCGGGTAGGTATCTCC
>CAYMXZ010000136.1:0-9567 GCA_964394475.1 uncultured Caldithrix sp.
GATTCCCAATGTCATTGTCAGTGCCCCTAAAAATGGTCAGGAACTGCGGAATCTTCTATACACGGCTACGCAACAAGAAGATTATCCATTTATCATCCGCTATCCGCGAGAGACGACACCGGATACCATAAATATGGAATCCGATTTTGAACAAATCACTATTGGCTCATGGGAAGTTGTTCAGGAAGGTGAAGATATTTTAATTCTAACTGTCGGATCGATGGTTCAGGAAAGCATAAAGGCCTTGCCAATTTTGGATGAATATAAAGTCTATCCAACCGTGGTTAATTGCCGATTCATCAAGCCTTTTGACGAACAACTGCTGCGAAAATTACTGACCAAACACCCGTGGGTTTTCACCATTGAAGAGAATAGCCTGCAGGGAGGATTTGGTCAAAAAATCAGCAGTTTTCTGATGAACGAGGGTTATTCACGGAAAGTATCGCTTTATATGAAAGGTCTGCCCGATGAATTTATTACCCATGGTGAGCGATCGATATTGCTGGAAAAAGTTGGATTATCGGCTATGTATCTGGCCGAGTGGATACTTTCTGTGGTTAAGAAGAATAAAATTCACTCCAAATTTCTGAAGGAACATTCACTTCTGGGAACACTGTTTTTTTCATAATAAGGAATCTTTTTTCTTAGCTGGTATTTCCAATTTCTCTCCCACAATGCGCGAATCTCCACGCCGCTCCGTAAAACCCTGACCGTCAAGGTAACTCAACAACGGAATCGCAAATTTACGGGTGGTGTTGGTCATATTTTTAAACTCCGCCACACTTAACTCCCGCTGCCTGGAAAAATATTCTCTCAACATGACTATTAATTTTTCGATGGTTTCCTGATGAAAAAAAAGTTTTTCGTCCACAAAGATAAGCCGACCTTGTTCACGTAAGCGGTTGATTGTTTCCCTGAGCGTCTTTTCCGGTTTATTTAATTTTTCGGCGACTTCATTTGTCAAAGGAGGCTGAAAGCCTGATTGCCGATAAAGATGGTCTATTTCTTCAGATAAGACCTGTTCCTGGTCAGATAACTGGTAGTGAAAATGAGCAGCAGAAATTATATCATCCTTTACTCTGAAGGTATTGTTTTTTATCCCCTGTTCAATGGCTAATCGAATAACATCCTCCGAAAAGTTCTTTGACAGCGAACCAAATAATTCCGGCAATAAAATTCCGGGACGTTCCGGGTGATGGTGGTGATAATCGTTCAATACGTTGAGCAACTCTGATTGAATTTTTTGCACCTGAATATGGTTGAGATAATAATCCTCTTTGTGGCGAGTGAAATGAAAAACTTGCTGGGTCTGAATGAGGCTCTGCAAAAATTGTTGGGTTTGTTCACGGGAGAGTCCTGTTTTAATTTGAATTTCTTTTAGGGTAAGAGGTCTCAAATCAATTGTTGAAAAGCAAGCCAAAATCCGCACCGTCGGAGAAGAGTCCTCCAGTCCCTTTAATCTGTTGACAACCTCTGAAATTTGACGCTTAAAGAATTTTTCGGGCGAGGTCTGTAGAACGACTCCACCGCCAATGGTGAGAAGCGGAGAAAATTGGCGAATGATAAAACGATCGCCGTATGAGGCATACATTTGACTTTCCAGGCGGAGGTGAGCATAATCGCTCTCCCCGCCCTGCAGTGATCTGGAATTGAATAAGATAACCCGACCGATAGCTTCGGCGGTATGGAGATGGAGGCGGATCCGCATATTATTTTTTAGTGGAACCGGAGTATCTTTAAGAACTCTTATGCGTGCCAGGAAAGAATCCACCGGCTGATAATACCCTGATGCAGTAAGCATCTGTCCACGATGCAATTGTGCTAATTCAATGCCAGCCAGATTGATAGCCGCCCGAAATCCGGTTTCGACTTTTGGGACAGTTGTATCGTGCGATTGCAGGGCCCGAATGCGAGCTGAAAATTTTTCAGGCAGAATTTCCACCAGGTCTCCGGTTTGCGCTTCTCCGGAAATCACACTGCCCGTCACCACACTGCCAAATCCCACTTTGCTAAATGCCCGGTCAACAGGCATTCGAAAAATCCCATCATGCTTGCGAAGAGTCAACTGTTGTAGGCTGTTCACAATTGTGTTATGCAGATTACGAATGCTCGCTTCATTCAAAATGGAAGTCCGAACGATGGGCGATCCCTCCAGGGAACTCCCTTGTAAAAGGTTTTTGATTTCGTTTTCAAGTAGATCGACCCATTCGTTATCAACCAGGTCAATTTTGGTGATGGCAAAAATACCGTGGGAAATTCCCAGCAGCTGGACAATATCCAGATGCTCTCGGGTCTGGGGCATGATTCCATCATCCGCAGCGATAACGAACAACACCAGATCGATAGTGCTGACACCGGCCACCATATTTTTAATCAATCGCTCATGACCGGGTACATCAATGATGGTGACATTTTTTGAGAGATGGGCAAATCCCAGATCAATAGTGATTCCGCGTTCTTTTTCTTCCTTCAGTCTATCGGTATCTACGCCGGTGAGGGCTTTCACCAAAGCTGTTTTCCCATGGTCGATATGACCGGCCATACCGATGATGTATTGTCGATCTGAAAAATTCATATAGATTTATCTGCTATCAATCATTGATGATAGAAAAAAGTTTTTTTCACTTAACCATTTTCTTGTTTAGAAAATGCTTTTAAAAGCCCTGACAACCAGGGGCAATTCATCCTCCCGAATGGTGCGAAGATTCAGATAAAAATATTCATTTTCAATATAACCAATAATGGCCGGATCTGTTAATCGCAAATTTTTAGCCAGAGTTTCCACTGAGATATTCAATGGTTTTATTTGCAACGCTCGAGAAGGTATTTCTTCCAGAGGTAAAGCCCCACTCCCCATATGAGAAACCGTTTCCACGACTTCCATTTTTAGAGGTAGATCCTTCAGATCGTTCATCAACCACTGTCCCCGGTTCTGAAGTTCATTTACAGCAATAGTCAGCATGCGGGCGACTGGGAGTTTTTCTTTTAATTTCTGTGGCTGCAGGTAGATTCGCAGGGTGGCATCCAGAGCGGCAAAGGTCATTTTATCGCACCGCAGAGCGCGCAATAGATGATTTTTCCGAATCGTTGAGATATAGGCTTTCTTCCCGATAATAATTCCGGCCTGTGGCCCGCCCAAAACTTTATCCGCACTAAAGGTCATTACATCCACACCAGCCTTTAAGTACTCCCTGGCCACCGGTTCATAGGGAAAGCCCCATTCTTCCAGATTTTCAATCACACCACATCCCATATCATAAATGAGTGGAAGATGATTTTTATGCGCTAATTCTGCTAATTCTTCTACCGGCACCGAATGAGTAAATCCCAGCACGCGATAGTTACTAGTATGCACTTTCAGAATCGCCGCCGTTTTTGAGGAGATAACTTCTTCATAATCCTTAAGGTGGGTTTTATTGGTCGTGCCCACCTCAATCATTTTTACCTGACCGGCTTTCATGACTTCCGGCATGCGGAAAGATCCTCCTATTTCCACCAACTCTCCTCGTGAAACCGGCACTTCTTTTCGGCGACACAAACTATTCAGCACCAATAAAATAGCAGCTGCATTATTGTTAACCACCACAGCCGCCTCAGCTCCAGTTATCAGACAAATTATTTTTTCCACTAATGTTATTCGATCGCCCCGCTTCCCCGTCGGGAGATCGATTTCCAGATTGCAATAATTTTCCAGAATTTCATGGAGGTGATCCCGGGCGATTTCAGCGAGAGGAGCACGACCCAAATTGGTATGAAGAATGATCCCGGTCCCATTAATCACTCTTTTTAATTGAAAACCACGCAACTGTTCAATAGCTTCTTTGGCCAATTGCAAGAGCTGTAAAGTGACTATTTCTCGGGTGGGGATTTGTGATGGTTTTTTTTCCCGAACGGAATGGCGGTAATCCTGCAAAATTGAATTGAGAATTATTTTAACATATCGGGGCGCGATGCTATCATCCTGTAGAGACGGATGTTGTAAGAGTTCCTGAAGAGAAGGAATAGCGCGCAGGTGAGAATTAATCGGGCTGCTTGGCTTGCGTTTCTTCATGGATTGTAGGAGGTAATTTTTCCAGGCGAACTTTTAAGATACGGTTTCGATTTATCTTTTCAACTGTGAATCGGTAATCCTGAAATTTCACAATCTCTTTTTCCTGGGGTAATGATCCTAACAAATTTAAGATAAAACCACTGATGGTCTCCACTCCCTCCACCGCCGGTAAGGATATGTTCAGCGATTGCTCTATCTCCTCCAGGGTCATTCGTCCATCGATAATATAAGTATTTTCATCGATTTTCTTGAATGGGGGCAATTCGCGATCGTATTCATCTTGAATTTCACCTACAATTTCCTCAATAATATCTTCTAAGGTGATTAGACCGGAGATTCCCCCATATTCGTCCACCACCAGAGCCATATGAATGTGCTCTTCCTGGAATTCGCGCAATAATTCATCAATTTTCTTTTGCTCCGGAACAAAATAGGCCGGTCGGACTAACTTTTGTAAATCAATCGCTTCCCGTTTGCTTTTATTCAGGTAAGGCAACAGATCTTTTACATATAAAATGCCAATAATATTATCGATTTTCTCTTTATAGACCGGAATCCGGGAGTGCAATTTCTTTTTCACCAGCTGCATCAGGCGAGCCAGGGTGATCGAGCTTTCCACACAGACCATGTCGGTGCGTGGCACCATCACTTCCTTGACGGTCGTATGGCCAAACTCAAAGATACTATGGATCATCTCCTTTTAATCTTTTTGTAGAGTGCCATGCTCCTCTCCTACCTCTGCCAAGGTTTTTAATTCTTCCTCGGTCATGAGAATCATCTTTTCTGATAAACCGGTACGGTATTGTAAAAAGCGAGTGAATTTCGCCAAAGAATATGACAGGGGATAAAAAAGATAGAAAAGAAACGAAATGGGATAAATGGCCTTTTTGGAAAAAGATTCGGCTTCTCGGACCGCCACCACCTTGGGTACAATTTCACCTAAAATGAGTATGACAACCGTCACCACTAACACATCCAGAATGATGATCAATTTTTGATTTAATTCAAAAGCCAGACTGATTTTGATGGTCAAGAGTGCCGCCAGAGAAGCAATGGTAATATTCACCATGGTATTGGCCACAACGATAGTGATGAGTAATTGACGGGAAAAAGTCATCAGCTTATAAATCTGTTTTTCTCTTGGCCGGGAAGAGCTTTTAAAATTTTCCAGTTGCGCCTGAGTGAGTGAGAAAAAAGCCGTTTCACTGCCCGAGAAAAAGGCAGATAAAACCAACAGGACCAAAAAAAGCATACTGTAAAAAACTATTAACGGCACTAACGAATCTGACATAGACAAAAATGTTTTTATAATTTAGCTATCGATAATTAATATAAATTTATCTGCCGTTTAAAGCCAATCATTTTACAGAGAATTTTCCAAAACAATCCCTGATCCTGAGAAATACGCAAAATATACAACCTGCCAAATAATTCGGTCACGAACTCCCACAGGCACTATTATAAGACACTTTCAGGGCAATCTTACCGTGCATTTCAACGCCGAAAAAGCGGTTATTTAAACGGAGAGAGGTAATGAGAATATGAAATTAAGCTTTATTTTGAATGTAAAAGAGGTTTCCAATACTTTTTAAGAATTCTATTTTCTTCCGCTCTCATTTTTTTTCGTTCAACTGGAGTCTGGTCATCAAATCCCTTTAAATGCAATAACGCATGGCAAATCAAACGGGCGATCTCCTCCTGTATGGTCACCCGATATGTTTTGGCATTGGCCTGTGCTCTTTCCACACTGATGTAAATTTCTGCTTCTTTATTGACACCTTCATCCAGTGGAAACACCATGACATCGCTATAGCTATCATCATCTAAAAATTGCTGATGCAGGGTGCGCAAATATTCATCTGTAACGCCAATAATTCTCACCTGGCTGGCAGGCACGTGTTCCTGCCGGCATGCCTGCTCAACAAAGGGCTGAAAAATTTTTAACGGAAAATCAAGAACGGGAGTCGTATCGAAAAACTCAATTTTCAACTTCTTTTTTTTCATAAAAGTAAAAAGGTCGTTATGGTCTCAGTATCATTGTTTTTAAAGGATGGAATTGAGACACAGGAAAGGGTAAAGGTAATTATTCTTCTGGATTTTGCTTTTTCGGTTCATCTATTTCTTCTGGACGGAGGTTTCCCTCTCCATTTTTCCGATTTTTCTCTTTGCTTTTCTCTTCAGATGGATATTCAATGCGGATATGGTGAATACCCATTAAAACATGAACAAAAGCTTTCTTTACTTTATTGAGTTCCTGGAGGGTGATATCACATTCATCCAATTCACCTTCCTGGAATCGCTTTTCGATCAGATTCTCAACTAAAGCGGTAATTCGTTGAAGATTAGGATTGGGAAGAGTTCGGGAGGCGGCTTCTACCGTATCAGCCAGCATGGCAATGGCCGTTTCCTTCGATTGAGGTTTCGGACCAGGATAGCGAAAATCATTTTCATCAACATCGCGAGGATCTTTTGTTTCCAGTGCTTTATGATAAAAATAGGACATGATGCTGGTGCCATGATGTTCAGGAATAAATCGCTTTACTGCTAAGGGTAATTTATACTCATCTGCCAGATCTAAGCCGGCCCGCACATGTTTGGCGAGAATCAGAGAACTCATATTCGGTGTCAGACTCTCATGTTTGCTCACTGAGCTGGGTTGATTTTCCACAAAATAATCTGACAACTGCATTTTACCAATATCATGATAATAACATCCCACCCGGGCCAGCAGAGAGTTGGCTCCAATTTCTTTCGCGGCAGCTTCAGCTAAATTCCCTACCACAATGCTATGATGAAAAGTTCCCGGTGCTTCCACCGATAATCTTTTAAGCAACGGATGATTCAGATCAGATAATTCCAACAGGGTAATGTCAGTAGTTACATCAAAAAATTTTTCAAAAATTCCAATCAACAGAAAAACAGCAGTCGGCACCAGAATAGAATTGGGCACCAGATAAAAAATAAAATTCTGCATCATGGGTTTAAACGGTTCATAATGAATCAATCCATCACTGAAATTGACCAGTGCGTATCCTATGAGAATATAGAAAATCGCCCTGAACATTTGCCCGCGATTGCGAATCTTCTGCACCGAGAATAGGGCAACCGTTCCTACCACAAAGGCCATTAATGTCAATAGAAAATTATTGCCAGCGGCTGCTCCCAACACCAGGCTGATGACCACAGTCCCCACAAAAGCCAGTGACGATTCCAGCAACATTGAAAACAGCATGGGACCAAGGGTGACCGGTATTGACAGATAGCTCCAATTCAACATATCTTTCATTAAAATAGTGAGCAGAAATTGAATCAAAAAAATGCAGGTGATCAACCATAACATTTTTGTCTGGTTATACAATTTGGGTTGATAGACGAACAGGTATACAGCTATGATTACGACCATTAAAACCGCAAAAATTAATTTCCCAAGGAAAAACAAAAACTGATATCGTCCACTGCGGCTGGCATTTCTTTCTGCTAAAGCCAGTGCCAACGACTGCAATTTTTGATACACCTCTTCTGTGACAATTTCGTGACTATCAATAATTCGCTGATTCTCATAAACGAATCCGCTGGTGGTAGGGACTTCCTTTACGGCTTTTTCTTTGCGTGTGTTCGTTAGTTCCCGATCAAAAATCAAATCCGGCTCAAAAAATTGCGAAACGATCCGGAAGGTCAGATCATTTACTTTATTATTTTCAGGAAGTTGAGATTTTATTAATTCCTGCACATATTTTTTTGCCTCTTCCTGATCCAATAAACTTTGAGTGTCCACCTTTTCTTCTAAACCATTCTGGTCTATAGAAATTTTAGATTCCCTTATTTCACTTTTTGAGATATTAATAACACCCCGATTATAAAGTGCTGCCAGGAGCACATTCAGTTTTTGAGAAAAAGTGGCGAATTTTTTCTGTTTATAGAGCTCAAATAGAACAAGCAGGTCTTCCCGATTTAGAATAACATTATATTTTAAATGAATTTGTGAAAGCAGGCTATCCAGTTGATCCGTTTTATCCGCTTGATTTTTGCGAAATTGAGATTTATCGGCATAACGATTTGAATTTTGAAAAAATGCAGAAATTTCGGCGATGAAATTTTTTATCTTTATTTCCTGAACATTGCGTATTTGCGGATATTTGCGGAAAACGGCTGGTTCATTCCGTCGGGCATTCTCACGCTCTTGCTCCAGAACATCTTTTGATTTAATCACGGGAAAAGTGAATGGAGCGATGATCTCCTGCGGTGAAATGCTGCCGACCACTAAATTCCCATATTCAAACGGCCTTTCACTGGGCATCATGGAGACGATGATACTTATCAGAATACCCGCCATAAGGATTCGGGGAAATAGATCCCATAGCTTCTGACCAAACAACTGCTTTCCTCGCAGAGGCAATAACCACTCCGTGATAGTATGTGAAATTTTAGCCAGTACCTGTATCATCTTCACCATTCATTTAAAAACCAGTTTAATATAAATATAAAAGCCAGGTTTAGGAAATTTTATTTATCATCCCCTGTACCCCTACTTTCCATCCATTCATAGAACGGCATTTATAGGAAAATCATAAGATTTAATCTATTCTCTTAATTTTTACTACTTTGGGATTCTAAACGACCTTAAAAAACTTTTATGTGTATTAAAGGATTGATATTGACACTTTAACTAATGTTTATTTATATTTACTAACTTAATAAATTATGGAGGATGCGCCATGGGTTATTCAAGTCTGGGTATGATGTTTCATTCCGTTTCTCAAAAATTTCCCACAAAAAATGCCTATATGTTCAAATCACAGGGAGAGTATCAATCAAAAACTTTCAGAGAAGTTCAAACTTTGGTATATCAACTGGCGGCTGGATTAAAAGCTCTGGGAATTGAAAAAGGCGATAAAGTTCTACTGCTCTCTGAGAACCGCCTGGAATGGGCACTGGCAGACTATGCCATCCTCAGTCTGGGAGCTATTACTGTCCCCATTTATCCTACCTTACTACCTTCTCATATAGAATTCATCATCAATAATTCGGAAGGTAAGGTGATCTTTGTCTCTGGAATTCATCAACTGCACAAAGTAAATGAGGTTAAGCATAAGACGCCTTTTTTAAAACATATCATTCTAATGGAAGGAGAAACAGGAGAGGGGATTTTGTCATGGAATCAACTTTTAGAACAGGGAGAAGAATTTTTGCGCCAGAATCCCGGGATCATTGACACTATTTTGGAGGAAATAGACCGAGATGATCTGGCCAGCATCATCTATACCTCTGGAACGACTGGCGTTCCAAAAGGCGTGATGTTAACTCACGGTAATTTTTTATCAAATATTGAAGGTGCACTGGAAGCCCTGCATGTGGATGAACATGATCTATTTTTATCCTTCTTACCCCTTTCTCATATTTTTGAACGAATGGCCGGTCACTATCTGGCTACTCATACCGGGGCGACCATTGCTTATGCCGAAAGTATCGAGACAGTTGCCCAGAATTTACAGGAAGTTCACCCCACGGTGATGACC
>CAYMXZ010000137.1:0-9510 GCA_964394475.1 uncultured Caldithrix sp.
TCTTTACTGAGAACCTTTAAATCGAATCTTTAACTGGACGATTTCCGGAAAACTCGAAGTCCGTATGGGAGGGCCCCAGGTGCCTACTCCGCATGATACATAATAATGGGTGTTTTCCATTTTCTGATAGCCCCAGCTGAGGTCATATACCATCCGGGTGATATAGTTAAAAGGAAAAAGCTGTCCATGATGGGTATGTCCTGACAATTGAAGATCCACTCCATTTTGCCGGGCAACTTCCAGATGGTAGGGTTGATGATCCATCATAATAATGGGCAACGATTTATCGACCTCCCGCAAAATCCAATCCAGTGATTTACGCCCGTCCGCCAACCGTTCCGCCATTAAGTCCTTGCGACCCGCCACATAAAAGGCATCCGCCACTTTGACCACCGAATCCTGCAGGACGGTAATGCCACCCTGCCGCAGGTAATTAACGACTGCCTCCACCCCTGCAAAGTATTCGTGATTGCCAGAAGTGGCATATACGCCATAGACGGTTTTAATTCTTTGAAGAATCCGGGCCATGCTTTGTTCAGCCACCGAATTCACATCTTCATCCACAATATCGCCAGGAATAAGAACCACATCAGGCTGCAGAGCATTTATCCGATTCACCACCTTTTCCAACCGACCACTGCGGATAACGGTGCCCAGGTGCACATCGGACACCATCACTACATTCAATTCCTTTAATCCATTCGCTGATTTCTGGATATCTATGGGAAAAGTGCGAACGCGTAAAAACAGGGTATTGAGATAACCGAAAAATACAATCAACAGCACCAGGAGCAGGCCGTAGAGAGTGACCAGCTGGGCTGTTTTCCGGGGATGACGGGTCAGAAATGCCGGGAAAATAGAAAATAACAGATTCAACAGGCGAAAAATATCAATCACCAGAATAAGCAGAAAGGCATAAACCATTATACCTAAATAGACCGAACCGACAATAACCAGGAAATCGGTGAACACATTGCGAAAGAGATTCTCCGCTAATCGACCCACCGGATAAGCGAGAACGAGAAAGATAAAACTATAGAGAAAAAGCTGGCGATAAATTCCCGTTCCTGTTAACCCAGGCCAGACCCGCTTGAAAATATAAAAATTGACCAGCCCATAAATGGTAAATACGATGCTGAAAAAAATAATAAAAGAACTTGTTTTCATAACATTACCCCGGCTTTATAAAAAGGGTCATAAATAAATCAACATTATACACCAAGTAGGCGTGTACACGCAAAACAAGTTTAGCATTGCAAGTCATAAATAAATCAACATTATACACCAAGGCAACCACTTTGTTTCATCTGGCAATCAATTGCTAAAAGTTTTGAAAATCAATTTCTCTCTCTTTTATTGCTTTGGAGGGATTTCCAGTTGCTTCTGGTTAACTGATGTTATATAATAGGCTCACTTTGTACAGTTTGATGTCAGCAAAAATTCTAATTGTCGAAAGTGAATTCAAAGCAAGCAGAGACACCTTTCAATGAAATTCTTAAAAGGAGACGCACCGCATGTTAAAAAACTGGAAGTTCATCACCATCGCGCTGGTATTAATATTTTTAATTATACAGTTCATCCCGGTGGATAAAAGCAATCCACCAACTATTGGTGAGATTACACCACCACCGGAGGTAAAAAGCATCTTGCAGCGTTCCTGCTACGACTGTCACTCCCACCAGACCGTCTGGCCATGGTACAGCCGCATGGCGCCTGTCTCCTGGATGATTGCTCACGACGTGAAGGAAGGACGCGACCATCTCAATTTTTCGACCTGGTCAACCTACAACCAGCGCCAGCAACTCAAATTGTACGAGGAAATTCAGGAGGTAATTGAAAAAAATGAAATGCCGCTCAAACAATACTTATGGCTTCATCCCCCGGCCAGGTTAACCGATGCTGATAAAAGAATATTGAAAGCGTGGTTATCCACCACCCCATCCGCTTATTGATTTGATCTCCCAGAATGGGCAAATGGGTACACAGACCCACACGAACATCGCCGGGTAAAAAGTAAAACTTTTTCGCTTTTGCTCAGGGCACTATTTTGGGAAACATTTTGAGTGTCCTGGCATTTAAGTATCATTTCAGGATTGAAGACATCATGTATATCGCTTCAGGAAATCAATCTCAATTATTTTCATATGGAATTTTACTTCAACCGAATTGAATTCATTATTCTCTGTAAGACTGATAACTAATGATAGGGGCAATACAGATGATCCACAAGTTAGCCATTATATTTATTCTATTAAACGGGCTTAGTTTCCATTCATTCTCTCAAAGCCGCGATTCATTGTTGGTGCTGGATGAACTCATTCAGGAGATGGTGCAGAATAATCCGGAACTGCAGTCCAGCTGGAATAAATGGCAGGCGACTCAAACTCGTCCCTCCCAGAGCGGAGCTCTACCGGATCCGGTGCTGGGAGTAGGATTTATGAATCTACCCATTCATAGTTTGGCTCTAAATGAAGAGATGATGAGCGGACGGCAGCTATCGCTGATGCAAATGTTTCCATTTCCCGGAAAACTGGGAACCCGCAAGCACATCATGCTGAATGAGGTAGAGATTGCCGAACAGCAATTTCTCCAGAAAAAGAACGAGCTAATTAAAGCGTTGAAAGAGACGTATTTTGAATTGTTCTATATCAATAAGGCAATGAACACCAATCATAAAAACCAGGCTGTGTTAAATCAGTTCCTGCAGATTGCCGAAACGCGCTATCGGGTAGGGAAAGGTCTGCAACAGGATGTATTTAAGGCTCAACTGGAGCTATCAGAATTGACAGATAATCTTTATGAACTTCAGCAACAACAACAGCTATTGGCAGCCGAAATTGATTTTTTGCTCAATCGCCGTTCACAGACACCTGCGCCGAGAACAGAAGAATTATCATTTATAACTTTTGAAATGGGATTGGATGAATTACAACGCCTGGCTGAAAAACACAATCCTTTTCTTCACAGCTGGCGAATCACCGTTCAACAAAGTGAGCAAAAAATCAGCCTGGCCAGGAAGGAATATCTGCCCGATTTTAGTATAGAGTTGACCTACATCCAACGGGAAGTATTATGGAACGGAGAAGGAGGCACAGATCTCTTTTCCGGGATGGTCGGCCTTACTCTCCCGCTGTATTTCTGGAACAAGCAGGCCAGGCAGGTAAAGGAGACTGAGCTGGATGCTCAAGCGTCCCATTACATGCAGGAAAGCGCCCAGCAGATGATCTATCGAGAAGTGGAAAAAAGCCACAGCACTTTGCAGAAGAACCAGAAACGCTGGCAATTATTTAAAAACATTATCATTCCGCAGGCTGAACAAACTCTGCAATCCGCTCTGTCAGCCTATCAGGTTGACAGGGTAGATTTTTTGACAGTGATTGATAATCAGATGTCACTCTATGCCTATGAACTGGAATCTCACCGTATCCTGAGCGATTATTATAAAAACATTGCTGAGCTTGAAGTCCTGGTTGGCATTCCGCTAATGAAAGCCATGTCTGAAGTACATTAAAAATTTTTCCTCATTTAAAAATTTTAGTAAAGGAAGATTTATGAAGGAGTTTTTTAATCATTTTATCCCACGAGAAAAATCAGCCAGAGTTTGGTGGGGAATAATTATCATCCTGGCTTTTTTTCTGGGCTGGATTTTAAGCAGTGGAAATCACGATAAGCCTTCAAGCACTACTCAGCATACATCAACCGGTTTAGACGAAATTTCCTTATGGACCTGTTCCATGCATCCACAGATATTACAGCCCAAACCAGGCAAATGTCCAATTTGCGGCATGGATCTGATACCGGTAAAGAAAAGGGAAAGGTCGGAAAATCCTCGGCAAATTTTTCTATCCGAAAGCGCTCGCCGGATGGCAGAAGTTGAAGTAGCCCCGGTGGAGAGAAAATATGTGGTCAATGAAATTCACCTGGTAGGCAAGATTGAATATGATGAAACTCGTCTCAAATATATTACTGCCAGAGTGGCCGGACGAATCGACCGGTTATATGTAAATTTCACCGGTACTCCGGTGCGTCCGGGTGATCATCTGGTGGAATTATACAGTCCAGAACTGATATCAACTCAGCAGGAATTCTTGCAAACTCTAAAAATTCTTAGCACCTTTTCCAGCGAAACTGCTCCCGAAATCAAAGAACCATTTGAACGTCAATTCCATTCGGCCAAAGAACGACTGCGGTTATGGGGGCTGACGGAGGAGCAAATCGAAAAACTGGAAAAGGACCGTCAAACGACTGACCATATCACAATTTATTCTCCCATTGGTGGGATTGTCATCGAAAAAAATGCACTGGAAGGATCCTATGTGGAAACAGGCGCTCGCATTTATACCATTGCCGATCTCTCCCGGGTCTGGGTGAAGCTGGACGCCTATGAATCCGATCTCCCCTGGCTTCGCTACGGTCAGGAAGTTGAATGTGAAACTGAATCTTATCCCGGTGAAGTGTTCAAAGGCAGACTGGCCTTTATCGATCCGGTAATTGACAAACAGACCCGCACGGCCAGGGTGCGCCTGAATCTTGCAAATCCAGATTTTAAATTAAAACCAGAAATGTTTGTACGGGCTTTGGTAAAATCAAAAATTGCGTCTGGCGGGAAGGTGATGGATCCGGCTCTGAATGGAAAATGGATTTGTCCCATGCATCCCGAAGTGATCAAAGACGATGCGGGGCGCTGCGATGTATGCGACATGCCTCTGGTAAGAGCAGAGGAATCAGGATATGTCAGAACCACACAGTTGAGAACAGGACCGCCGCTGGTCATTCCAGCAAGTGCTCCATTAATCACCGGCAAGCGAGCAATAGTGTATGTGGAAATCCCGGACAGCCCGGGAAACTATGAAGGTCGGGAAGTTGAACTTGGACCAAGAGCCGGCAATTATTATATCGTTCATTCCGGCTTACGGGAAGGAGAAAAAGTCGTGGTGAAAGGTAATTTCAAAATCGACAGTGCCATTCAGATTCAAGCTGGTAAAAGCATGATGAATCCCGCTGGTAGCATTTCGGTCTCCCATCAGCACGGCGATCAGTCAGTTTCAACAAACCGTGTCGATACGCCTGAGAAAAATGATACTCGTCAGACAGAAATACCGGTTCAGTTCCGGCAACAAATCGATGAAATATATGCACACTACTTCACCATTCAGCAGGCACTAAGTCATGATCAGTTAGAGCAGGCCCTCCACCGGTCAGTGGATCTGCAAAAATCTCTGTCGCAGATTGACATGAAGGGGTTGCCTGGTGACATTCATCAGGGTTGGATGCCCATTTATTCAGAACTCAAAGAGGCTTCACAAGATTTGGCCGATTCTAAAAGTATCTCCGTTGCCCGCCAACATTTTAATACCCTCTCCAGGGCTGTTCTGGAAATGGCCAGATTGTATGGAAGTTTTGCTCATCGCCTTTTAGTCTATCATTGTCCCATGGCTTTCGATAATAAAGGGGCCGACTGGTTGCAAAACAAAGAAGGCACAGAAAATCCTTATTTTGGTAGTGCCATGTTCACATGTGGAAATTTGACCGCCGACCTGTCTTTGACCATGAAAGAAAAAACAAACTCAGCAGGACATCATCATGAGCAATGAAAATCAAAACAGAAGTATTATTGATAGAGTGATTCGCTTCTGTCTGGAGAATAAATTAGTTGTTCTCCTCCTGTTGCTTTTCATCATCAGCTGGGGAATTCTGGTTGCTCCGTTCGACTGGAAATTAGGAGGAATTTCTCGGGATCCCATACCCGTCGATGCCATTCCAGACATCGGGGAAAATCAACAAATTGTTTTTACGGAATGGATGGGTCGCTCTCCGCAGGATGTGGAAGATCAGATTACCTATCCCCTCACGGTTTCTTTAATGGGGATTCCGGGAGTCAAAACCATCCGAAGTTACTCCATGTTTGGCTTTTCGACGATTTATCTCATCTTCGAGGATCTGGCCGAGTTTTACTGGGCGCGCTCACGGGTATTAGAAAAATTAAACAGCCTGTCATCGGGGATATTACCACCCGGGGTACAGCCCAGACTTGGCCCGGATGCCACGGCTCTGGGTCAGGTATTCTGGTACACGCTGGAAGGACTGGATCAGGAAGGCAAGCCAACCGGTGGATGGGACTTACAGGAGTTGCGAAGCATTCAGGATTGGTATGTACGGTATGCCCTGCTGTCCACCGAAGGTGTGAGTGAGGTCGCTTCTATTGGCGGATTTGTGCAGGAATATCAGATCGATGTGGATCCAGCAGCCATGCTGGCCGCTAATGTTTCTCTCCAGGAAGTGGTAGAAGCAGTAAAAATGTCCAATCTGGATGTCGGTGCCAGCAGTATCGAAATCAATCAGGTGGAATATATTATTCGGGGAATTGGATTTGTAAAAAAAGTGTCCGATCTGGAAAATTCTGTCGTGAAGGTCAATGAAAACGTACCGATCTTCATCAAAAATATTGCACAGGTAGTAACAGGTCCCGCCTTTCGCTCCGGTGCTCTCGATAAAGCCGGCACGGAAGCAGTAGGAGGTGTGGTGGTCGTACGGTATGGCGAGAATCCCCTGCGGGTGATTCAGAATCTGAAGGAAAAAATAAAAGAAATATCGCTGGGATTACCTTCCAAAACGCTGTCAGATGGAACAAAGAGTCAGATTCACATTGTACCGTTTTATGATCGTACCGGGCTGATTCAGGAAACATTGAATACACTCAATGTAGCCATCTATCAGGAAATTTTAGTGACCATCATTGTGATGCTGGTGATGCTCATGCATTTACGGAGTTCGCTGCTGATCTCGGCTCTGCTGCCAGTAGCGGTATTAATGACCTTCATCTTTATGAAAATTTTCAGAATCGATTCAAACATCGTCTCCCTCTCCGGTATCGCCATCGCCATTGGAACAATGGTGGACATGGGAATAATCATTAATGAGAATATCCTTCGCCATCTGGAAAAGGCTTCAGCGGAGGAGAACAAATTGGAGGTCATATTCAGAGCATCCAGTGAGGTGGGCAGTGCGATCGTGACGGCAGTATCTACCACCGTGGTAAGTTTCCTCCCGGTATTCGCCATGCAGGCGGCTGAAGGAAAACTCTTTAAGCCACTGGCATTTACCAAAACCTTTGCCCTAATCGCTTCGGTAATTGTCGCAGTGACCATCATACCTTCTTTTGCTCAAATTTTATTTACTGGAAAAATCAAAAGTCAGCATCTGCGAAAAGGGGTAAATATTTTCCTGCTTATCAGCGGCATTTTCGCATTTATTTTCGTGAAGTGGTGGGTAGGTGTGATTTTACTGTTTGCGGCGGCTTACCAGCTTTTCGCTCCCCGTATACCCCAGACTCAGCAGAAGTATCTGCCCTGGATCGTAAATGGTTTCGCCATCCTGGTCGTCATCACTCTGCTGGCATCAGATTGGTTACCTTTAGGAATAGATAAAGGAATCCTATTCAATCTCCTGTTTGTGGGAGTGCTCATCGCTGGTCTGCTGGCGTGTTTTGCAATTTTTAAGAAATTCTATCGATCCATACTGGAATGGGCGTTGAGCCACAAGGCTGTTTTCTTTAGTATCCCGACTTTTATTGTGATATTGGGACTGGTTATCTGGCTGGGGTTGAATACTTTCTTGGGATGGCTTCCGCCTTCAATTCGTTCACTGTCACCAATATCTTTTCTGACTCATACTTTTCCTGGTATGGGAAAAGAGTTTATGCCCACTCTGGATGAAGGGTCGTTTTTGTTTATGCCAACCACCATGCCGCATGCTTCGATCGATGAAGCGCTCGATATTCTAAAGAAGCAGGACATGGCTATTCATGCTATTCCTGAAGTTGAACTGGCAGTAGGTAAACTGGGCCGGGCGGATTCCCCTTTAGATCCTGCCCCGATTTCCATGTTTGAAACCATCATCAATTATCATCCCGAATACCTGAAAGATGGGGCAGGCAATGTGCTGGCTTTCCGCTATGATCCTGATAGCATCGATTTTTTCCGAAACCGACAAGGTGAACCAGTGCTTGCCCCCGACGGCCAGCCTTATCTGGTTCGCGGAGCGTTCCTACGAGATAAAGATTATCATCTTATTCCATCCAAATTTGGAAAGCCTTTTCGATTATGGCGTCCGCCTCTCGATACAACCTTGAATAAAGGAAGGTCTTTCTGGAGAGGCATTCAGTCTCCACAGGACATCTGGGATGAAATTATCCAGGCCGCAGAAATCCCCGGCACGACTTCCGCACCAAAACTTCAACCGATCGCAGCCCGAATCGTCATGCTGCAAAGTGGTATGAGAGCTCCTATGGGAGTAAAAATAAAAGGTCCAGATTTGCCATCCATCGAAAAAGCAGGTCTTGCCATCGAGCGTTTCCTGAAAGAAGTCCCGGCGGTTGATCCTACCACGGTGATCGCTGACCGGATTATTGGGAAGCCTTACCTGGAGATCATCATTGATCGAGAAGCCATTGCCCGTTATGGAATTATGCTCAGTCAAATTCAGGAAATTATCGAGGTGGCAATTGGCGGAAAAGTCCTGACCACCACCGTGGAAGGCAGAGAAAGATACGCCGTCCGCGTCAGATATTTGCGTGAATGGCGTGATAATATCGAATCACTCGAAAAAATTTATATCCCTACCGCCGATGGATCTCAGATCCCTTTGAAGCAACTGGCCAGTATCCGCTATGCGCGAGGAGCTGACATGATCAAGAGTGAGGATTCATTCCTGGTCGGGTATGTGATTTTCGATATGCATCCTGGTCAGGCAGAAGTTGAGGTGGTTGAGCAGGCCCAAAATTATTTACGACAAAAAATATCCAGTGGAGAACTGCAGCTTCCCGTCGGGGTAACCTACCGTTTTGCCGGAAGTTATGAAAACCAGCTTCGCGCCCAAAAAAGGCTCTCGATTATTTTACCTTTAGCGCTGTTCATCATTTTCATGATTCTATATTTGCAATTTAGAAACATTCCCATCACTACTCTTATCTTTTCCGGAATTGCGGTCGCCTGGGCGGGAGGATTCATTATGCTCTGGTTATATTCACAAAGCTGGTTTCTGGACTTCAGCATATTGGGGATCAATCTGAGAGAACTTTTCCATATTCGACCATACAATCTAAGTGTGGCGATATGGGTTGGGTTTCTGGCCCTTTTCGGAATTGCCACCGATGATGGCGTACTCATCGGTACGTATTTAACGCAAAGTTTCCGGAAATTCGAGCCCAATTCAATTGATGCCATCAGGAAGGCAACCGTGGAAGCCGGAGTAAAGCGGGTACGACCGGCATTGATGACTACCGCCACAACCGTTCTGGCTTTGATTCCAGTCCTTTCTGCATCCGGGCGGGGAGCCGAAATCATGGTCCCCATGGCCATCCCCTCTTTTGGCGGAATGGTGATTGCCATGCTCACCATCCTGGTGGTACCTGTTTCTTATTCGGCCATAAAAGAAAAACAGTGGAAATATAAAAATAGATGATTATTGATTCGGCTCCTAAAATTTTGAAGGTCATACCAGTATTCACAG
>CAYMXZ010000138.1:0-9456 GCA_964394475.1 uncultured Caldithrix sp.
CTCATAGGAGACTTGCACTCCCAAGTATCAGCGCCCTGCCGGGCGCACATAAAAAGAAAAAAGCCATCTTTACCAGATGGCTTTTTTTATGGCAATTCGGCTATAAAGACCTATAATTGTTTCTGCACGTTCTGAATTACCAGATTGATAACTGCCTTCAGAGTATCAAAAACTCCGATTCCTTTTATAGCGACTCCTTCGAAATAAGGGACATTGAAAAAATTTAATTTTTTCTGAAGTACAGCAATTGATTCCGCGTTCGGCAGATCGCGCTTGTTATACTGAACTACCCAGGGGAAGGTCTCCAAAGAAAATCCTGACGCCAGAAGATTATTTTCCAGATCCAGAAGGGTTTCGATATTCCCTTCCATTCGATCGCGTTGCGAATCGGCCACAAAGACAATACCATCTACCCCATTCAAAATAATTTTTCGGCTGGAGGCATAATAAACCTGACCAGGGACGGTATACAGATTGAATTTGGGTTTTTTACCTTTAATTCTGCCTACCTCAATTTGCATAAAATCGAAGAAAATAGTTCGATCTTCTTTCGTTTTTAGGGTGACTAATTCTCCGGTGAGGGAAGGATCCAACTTAGAATGGATATATTCCAGATTGGTAGTCTTTCCACTCATACCCGGTCCATAATAAACAATTTTCAGATTAATTTCCTGTAGAGCCCAATTAATAAACATGCCGCATCCTCATCTGTTTGATTTTACCTTTACACCTATCGTTGGCATCTTTCATTTAAAAGAATCATCCAGCATATCGCCCAACATACTGGAAAAATCCTTATCAATAATTTTACTGGCATCTTCTCCTTTTTCACTTTCTTCAAAAATCTCAAGCAGACTATGGATGGCCTTTTTGGTGTAGATTCTTACCAAACCCAGAGTTACACTGACATCAAAAACCACCACCAGGAAAAAATTATCCCCGATATTTGAAAGATAGACATTTCGTTTTTCTCCTTCATGGAACAGCAATTTAAATTTCGCATCTTCCCCCACTAATTTCGCCATTTCGGAAGTCGCCGCAAAATCACTGGCCGCCAGGGCACTGAGGATGGCGGTGTTAATATCTTCAGTGTTACCCCGTTGCGTAATTAACTGTCCACTGATATCAGCCAGCAAAATAGTCGATGCTTTGGTTTTTGCCGCCAATTCGGATAAAACTTTGGTGATTTCATCGAATTGTCGGGCGGTGAGAATAACTTGGCGACTGCCGTCTTTTAGTTTTTTAACCTGAACCATTCGCTCGCTCCTTAACTTAATAAATTAATTATCGATTTTTTAATCGTTCAATAGAAGATTTCAGGCTTTCCCGCATCCGTTCAATGGCTTCAGCTAAAATGCCAATTTCATTTTTCACCGGCACTCGCACGGGTTTATTGAAATCTCCCATACTAATCCTATGCGCCATCTCTGTGAGATGGGCAATTGGCCTACTAAATTGTAATGTAATAATAAAAATCGTCAGAGTGATAGCTAAAAAAGTTCCGATTAAAAAAACAATACTCAAGTAAGTTATGGTTTCTTTGATCTTATTATCTACAAATGACTTTTTCATTCCCACCCGCACATAACCGAGTAGACCTTCTTTCACTGCCTGTTTAATATCATAAATCTGGGCATTAGCTGAAGTAAGAGCAATAAGGTTAACTTCGTATTCATTTCCCTCCCCAAAGTGAGTATTGGAATGACCGGTTATTATCTCTTCAGGAACATCACCATTATAGGTATCCGTCCTTATTTTCCCACTATAATCTTCTATTAAGATATATTCAATATTCGAGTATTGTTTATACTTCTCCACCAACGATTTTAATTCAACATAATCTTCTTCGATGATTTTCTCCGCCGATATCTCCGCAATATTCGCAGCCAATAAACGGCCTTGCTCAATGAGAGATTCGGTCAACGTTCGGTTAACATATTGGTAAGCAGTGTATAAGATTATTCCGCAGAAGATGAGGGTTCCTACCAGAATAAAGATAGCGATGCGTAAGCGTAAACTGAAATAAGCAAACTTTTTCATTTGAATAGATACTTTCTTATTTTCGGATAAATATTTCTTTGAAATTCAATCTGTTTTACTGGATCATCGATTTGAATGGCCAGTAATTCAATCAAAATCGGGAGATTACGAATCGGAAAATTCTCACGATTCGAATGCATCATTTCCAGAACATCATCCAAAATGATACTGGCTACCGGTCCCAATAGCAGCGTCATCTCATGGCTTAAAATTTTGAAAAACTCTGGTGAAACTAATGAGTCTTCCCCGCCACGAGTAACCAGGGTGACTAAATTCTGCATGGACAATTTTCGAAAAATATCCTCAACTTCCGTTTGGCTCAGCGCCAAATTATCGGCAATTTGACCAACTGTTTTTTGCCCATCCAGCTGTGATATTACCGCCCACTCCAGATGCAGTAAATCTGCTTCCTCGGGTGAACGTTCATGGTTCAACATAAATATCATATTATTATCTATTTTTTCAACTAGCTCAGGCACTGTTGCTTTCCTTTCAACTCACTCTTCTAAATATTGATATTATCGGAAGTTATCTCTGCAGTTTAAGCCCCAATCGAAAAAGATGATATTAAATCCCTATTTTTTTAAGCAGTTCCTTTTCCGATTCATCCAGATATTTTTTATCAAAAAAGTTAAGACGTTTTTCGCGAGCTTTCTTCAACAGCTTCTGTACATTGCGTGAACCGAGCATCTCGCTAATATTCACATTAATAATTAACCGGATCAGGGAAATATCGGCCGGCAATTTGGTCAGAATAATAAACAATAAATCCGGTAAAATCAACGCATAGATCTGACCGTTATCGTGAGAAATTAAAACTTCTTTAAAATTTTTACCTGTGGCGTGTAAAATAGAAAAAATTTGAAAATAATGCAGGCTAATTTCATTAAGTTTCTGAAGATGGGAATCAAATACCGTCCAGGAATCAAGCAGGGTGTTGTTGACTCCATACACTGCAATCGCCTGCATATTACGAACCTTAGTGAGATCTTGTAAAAACTCATTAATTATCATAGGTTAGACAGAAGTTTCCCTTTTGTGAACATATTGATTGAAAAAATAATCTTTATATAAAAGAATTTTAAAACAAATATCATTATTCAATTCCACGCAATGTTTTAAGTACATGTCTGATAAATTCTTCCGTCATAATGTTTAAGTCGGTCTTTATAGCCAGTAAGGTTGATCTAAACTCAAGAATAAAAAGATAACTATCATCGCTCCTGAAGGAGATATATCTGAAATTTTCATTGAAAAAATAAGTGAGTATTTTTTTTGCTTTAAACCATATAAAGGCAATCACTCCGGAGTCAAGTGGCTCGTGTTCCTTGCCTTCCAATAATTTGCCTTTCAGATCTAAAACCTGTAAACTTTTAATGCTTTTCTGAGCAGATAAAACGCTGAAGATTTTTTTAGGTAAAGAGGTCGATTGCTGACTTTTTTCATCTAATTCTCTCAAACTATCGAGCACCACTGAATTCCAGGGCCGTTTAATGGTATGGGCTGGAGATTGAATTCCCGCTTCTACTTTAAACTGGCCGTCAGTAAGCGCGAGCATCTCATACACCGCTCTTTCTCCCATGTAAGGGCTAAACTCCGCATGAACAATCTGCCCATCTGCAAAATAAAGGTAACCTGTCCCTTCGTGAGAAGTAACCGTTACTTTTGCCACATTTCTTTCCATACAATTCAACTGGATGATATTGGCTAAACGCAAATCTTTTAGATTTCCAACCAGTACCATAAGTTTAACTCAAAAGTTTTAGCACTAAATCTCGAATTTCATAAAGGTCAAATGGTTTTTCGATATAACTTTCTGCACCCCGGTTATAGGCTTGTTCTTTTCGCTCGTCGGAGCCGTAGGCGGTAATGACAATCACCTTGGTCTGAGGTTCGCGGGCTTTGATCATAGAGAGCAAATCGAGACCGTTTATTCCCGGCATGGCAATATCGGTAATCACAATATCAAAATGATTCTTCTCAATTTTTTCGAGCGCTTCTTCTCCACTGGAAGCGGTGAGCACTTCACACTCCAATGGGATATTAATAAATATTTGATAAAGGCTAAAAGTCAGGGCTTCTTCATCATCAACAATTAGAAGTTTTTTAGGGTTGCTCATCTTTCTTCTCCGGAATAAAACTATTTCAGATGGTGAATGAAAGCCGGTAGCGCCAGAGTGATTTTTGTGCCCTGCCCTACCTTACTCTCCAGATCCAGATTTCCACTGTTTTCACTTATTAATCGACTACAAATGGGAAGACCTAATCCTAAGCCATGCCCTTTGGTAGTAAAAAAAGGATTAAATATTTTTTCCAGATTCTGTTCAGGAATTCCACAACCAGTATCGCTGATCTCCACATAAACATAGCAAAGCTTATTATTGTTCATCTCAAGATTGTTCATTGAGGAATTCATCAGATTGATATTTTTACTGTAGGTTTTAATAGAAAGTCGCCCACCTTCAGGCATCGCATCGATGGCATTTAGAAAAAGGTTAATTAAAACCTGTTCGATTTGGGTATCATCCACATAGACCTGGGAAATATCATTGGCAAAATCCGTGATAAATTCAATATTTTTTTTCCTGAGCTGGGGAGCCAGCAGCAAATACACTCCATCGATGATTAACTCGATGTCATGGAATTTGAGATTGGGTTTTCCCGGTTTGGCAAATTTGAAAAATTCTTTGAGAAGCTTGTTGGCTTTATCTACCTCACGTATAATTCGCTCAATGATTTGCACTTGAAAGGGATCATGGTGATTATTTTCCTGCAACAGCTGCGCGGCGGCCCGGATACCCGCCAGAGGATTTCGAATCTCATGAGCAATCCCTGCCGATAATTCACCCAGTAAAGCCAATTTCTCCATTCTCTCAATCTGCCCCTTTAAGTGGCGAATTTCCGTTAAATCCCGAAAAAGCAGAATGATACCCTCAAAGTTATTATTCTCATCATGAAGTTGCGAAGAGTTTAATCCAACCACAATGACTGATCCATCTTTAAGCAGAAAATTAACTTCTTTATCATTCAACCGCTTATTTGGTAGAAAGACCGCTCGCAAGCATTTTTGGGATTCTTCATCAGCGGCAAACAAGTCTTTTATATTTTTACCTAATAACTCCTGGCGGTTATAATTCAACATTTTTGCTGCGGCCTGGTTCACAAAAGTTATTTCTCCATGTAAATCTGAGGCAATTAATCCACTGTTGAGATTCTGGATCAGGCTTTTATAAAAATTATAGACTTTATTCAAAAGATGGGAAGAATAACCATCATAAAAGTTCTTTGGAGGAGGAATATTCGTAGAAGATTCTTTTACAGGCGATCCATTACCAAAACCTGAAAATTTCGTGTTCAGCAGAGAAAATAGCTGTTTTTGTTTAGATATTTTGGAACCCATCTAGCGCTTCTTTAAATATATTGGTTTAAAATATAAAAAAATAACAGTTTAAAGTCTACCGCTTTTTCTCGTAGATCACAAGTAAATTAAAAATCTATTCTTTTTTAATTTCCTTAATTAACAGCTATGAAAAAATTAGCCTATTCATCACTTTTAGAAGAAAAATCACTTTCTCCGTTTACAGTTCCCATCCATAAGAAATCTCATAAAGTGTATCGTACTGAGGCATCTATCGACCATTGAAAAATGAAGGTCTATTTTATTACTCTGGATATGCTTTATTTTTAATTTTATCCTGCAGAGCCGGAATTTTTTCTAACACCTTAATGACATCTGATACTTCAATCGATTTCATGCAAATCATGAGCGGACATTTTTTCAGGCGACAAAAGCGACAGGGAACTTCGGCTAAAATAAAGGGGTGATCAGGGTCGTTCAACGGATTCCATAAAACAGGCGAATCAGTAGCAAAGAGGCTGATGGTCGGCGTTCCCACTGCAATGGCTACATGTTTAGGTCCATTGTCATACGAAATATGAACATCCACCCGGGAAAGATAGGCCGAAAATACCGTTAAGGGCCAGACAGGGAGGATAACGGGAGGCGGGTGACAGGCCTGTGATATTTCTTTTACATATTTCAGTTCGTCCCCTGCCCAATTGTAAAAAACCGTGGCATGATAGGTTTGGCTTAAATAATTGGTAAGTTCTATTATTTTCTCGGGCAACCATTGGCGGGCTGGTCTTTTTCCTTTGGGCGTAATATTCACTAACAGTCGACGATGATCAATTTTCAAGGCCTGAAAATAATCAATGACAACCTGTTGAGCAGCAGGGTCAGGGATGATTTGCAGTTTAGTGTTAAGGTCTTTAATACCTACCAGCTCCAGGGTCCGGCATTTCTGCACTGGTACATATTCCTGACGAGTATTAGCAGTCGAATATAAATTATAAGCCCACTGCCTTCGCTCCATTTTCCAACCGATTCGATAAGAGGAACGTGTAAACCAGGTCGCCAGGGAACTGCCAGGGGTACACTGATAGTCAATCACCAGTTGATAATGGGCAGCTAGTATTTTCGCATAAAAATAAGGTAATGCCCAATAGGAAGATGGCCACACCAGAACTCGATTTATTTCCGGTAGTCTCTGAACAAGTCCCGCCATATTTTTACCGGTCAAGAAATGGATTTCGGCGTGCGGAAAATGTTTTCGCAAAACCGAAAATACGGGCGTGGTGAGCACTACATCTCCAATTGCCCGAAGCTGGATGACCAATATTTTATCGATTTGGCTGTAATTTATTTTCATGAGTTATAGATTCGGCCATTTTCTTTATCGCTGTAACGATTGTTTCTTCACTTTCAGATGATCCGTCATAGACGATGGCAAATTGCCTCTCGCCGTCATGATAGCCATACTGTTCACTTTTACTATTGATAAAAATGGTGAGCATGGCTAAACCCAGTGCAGCTGCAAGATGGGCTGGACCCGTATCGCCAGAAATAAATGCACGCTGAGTGGCGAAAAAAATCAGCGTATCCTCTAATGGATACCGCCAGATAAGCACCTGTTTTCGGAATTCCTCAGGAAGATTCTGTAATATTTTTTCATCATTTGGCCCCACCGCCACCACGACTTTATATCCGAAGTGCTTCATACACTCCTCATACAATAAAGAAATAAGGCGGAACGGCAACACTTTATTGCCCGTTGCTCCCAACCATAACAATACTGACGGTTCACTAATATTCATAGAATATTTTTGGGAGAGCCTTTTCAGGTGGGAGTTGGATATATGTAGACCACCCCAGACTAGCCTGGCCGCTGGATCAAAATATCTCCAGAGATCCAGTTGCGCGTCCGCATAGTGTTTATTGGCAGAAGATGGAACTGCCACATCATAGTAAGCAGCACTTTTTTGCCAGGAAAAACCGATCATCATTTTTGGGCGGCACCACCAGCCCAGGAGTGCCTGAGAGAGCGAAAAATTATCTGGATTGTGACTGCTGATGATCAGATCATACCTCTGTTTTCGCAGCGCTTTTAACCAGGATAAAAACAAAGCAGGATGGGTGAGAAGTTTTTTTTGTTGATAGGGATAAAAAGTATCAATAATACCGGCCGAAAATTTCTGGAAAATATCCGATACTGGTTGATGCAGAAGCAAATGAAGCTCAATTTGAGGCACTCGCTGGCGGATAGCCCTCAAGAGTGGTAAAAGCATAATGCCGTTACCAATTCGCTGATCTAAACGCAAAACTAAAATTTTTCTGAGTTGATCTATGGTCAAAGTCCTTTTTTTTCTCTGACGAAAAAGCAAAATCCCACAAAAATCAAGAATTTCTTTTCCAGCATTTTCAACGATTTTCAGTATTTTTCTCCACATAAAATTTTTCAGTCAGATTTGAAAAATGATTCATTATGATCCATAATTTATTAAATTTAATTAGTTTAAAAAACATACTTCTTCAGAATCTTACGTCAAGATTAAAATGGCATCAACCAACTCATTTAAGATAATTAGCACTCTGGGGAATTCAAGTTTACACAGGGAGTTTTTAAAATATTGCGAAAAAATTTCCCAGTTAAATTTTCGTTTAAACGGATCCCATCTCTCTGCTTTGGAAATTCAGAAATATACAGAGATCATCCAACAAGTAGTTCCCACTAAAAAAACACAAATTTATTTAGACCTGCAGGGCAATAAGTTTCGAATTGGACATTTAAGAAAAGTCCTGAAACTGGTCGCAGGAGAGCTCATCAGACTAACTCTGAGCGAACGGGCTTCTTCGAAAGATATTCCTATCACAGATCCTGACCTTATTCAAAATGTCGCAAAGGGAGAATATATTTTCTTACAGGATGCTACCATTCAGCTTCAGGTGGAGAGTAAGGAAAGTGATGGGATTCTGGCACGGATCATTAGAGGGGGTCAATTGCGAAGTAAGGCAGGCATTCACTTCCCAGCTAAAGAAGCTTTTTCTCAAAAAGCAACGCCTATGCAAATAGCTCAGATTCAACAGGCTCACTCTTCAGGTATTCAGCATCTGGCTTTATCTTATGTTAAACATCCAGCTGAACTACAGGATTTGAAAAACATATGTCAGGACTTTGGATATCATCCACGTCTCATTGCCAAAATTGAACACCCGGTAAGTCTACAGAATTTAGCTGCGCTTGCCGCTCAAGCTGATGAAATCTGGTATTGTCGTGGTGATTTAGGCATGTTTATACCCTTGAAGGATCTCAGCTATTGGCAGTCTGTTACCATAAATACCACAAAAGAAGCTGGAAAACCGATTTTGATTGCCGGACAGGTTTTCCATCATCTCACGGAGCATTCTTTACCTACTCGCAGTGAAGTTGTTCATTTTTCGATGATCAGAGAACAGGGAATAGATGGAATTGTTCTCTCCGATGAGACAGCGATTGGGGCAAATCCCATCCGGGCATTGAGCGAAATTATTGATTTACTGTAGGTCGTGAGATAAAGTGGCGAAAACCTCTTTTCCCTCTCTCCCTCAGGAAAGGTACAAAAAGGTAGAAATCAGATGGATATAATATTTTCTTTTATCCCCACTCAATAAACTTTTCCCGTCTTGAGTTCCTTGTATACCTCTCCGAATTTCAGGAAGTTTTCGACATCGTCCAGAGTTTGACAATTACTTCGAATTACTTCAGGCAGGAGTTCCAGATTTATCTTTTCTTCCAGAATCCGTTTGATCCAGCGCGGATGTTTATGGAGCGCGGCCTGCAGTGACATTTTACCGGTTAACCAGGAAAGATTCATTGGATATTGTTCCGGGTGCACGATAACAAAAAATAGATGAAAGATAATAATCGCCAGAGTCGCCAGAATAGCTTCGTAGAAATGGATGAGCTCAGCAGCTCGCACAATCCAGCTGGGTGAAAAAGTGGTGACAATAATCGGAAACCACAGCACCAATCCCGTGAGCGTCATCACCGCGTTACCCCAGACCAATGACCAGTACTCGGCTTTTTCCGTATAATCAAA
>CAYMXZ010000139.1:0-9366 GCA_964394475.1 uncultured Caldithrix sp.
CGAAAAATGCCCTGCTGGCTACTGGAAAGGATTCCCTGTTTATGACCATGGACCTAGACTTATGGGCCTGGAGTCGTTGACTGGATATCCCCGATCCCTTACCTTCACCCGATTTAACTGTCACTTCTGGTCCTAATGTGATTTATCTGGAATGGGAAGATATGTCTGGAGTGGGTGATCCTGACACCGGCGTGCCCGATCTTGATCATTATCGGATCTATCGCAAGCGCGGAAACTTTTTGGTGGATGAATATAGTGAGTTGAATCCTGATGGAACTCACTTATTATGGGAATTAATCGCTGAGGTACCAGCCAATGTCACTTCTTATGTTGACAGCACCGTGGTTCGCGGTCAACCGTATCATTATGCCGTAACCGCTGTGGACGATGGTACTCAGAACACCGTCTTTCCAGGTCAGAAATTAGAAAGTTCAAAATACGCTAACCGGTCTGAAATTCCAGCCTATGCTTTTGCACCTGGCGCAGATAATACAAATAATATTCGGGTGGTGCCCAATCCGTTTATCGTGGCCGCTCAAGATTTTAATTTCCCGGGTCAATATCGAGATGATTTATTGTTTGTCAATCTGCCACCGTATTGCACCATTCGAATTTATACCGTGACCGGCGATTTGATCAAGACGATTGAACATGTCACCGGCAGTGCTGATGAAAGATGGGATCAGGTGACAGCCTATAACCAGAAAATTGCCAGCGGAGTCTACATCTTACAAGTGGATAATGCGAAGGACTTAAATGGAAAGTCTCTACCTGGAGCCATCGAAAAATTTGTGGTGGTTCGTTAGCCATTAATAATCATTTTTGACCTAAAGTAACGCAAGAGGAGAAAAAAATGACATATAAATTTAAAATTGTTCTGCTTCTGCTGGTATTTACTCTCTTTTCAGTAAGTCTGCTACCAGCAGAAAATCTAAAGAAAATCGCGCAGACCGGTATGAAGTGGCTTTCCATTCCAATCGGATCCCGTGGCAGTGCGATGGGAGGAGCCTATACGGCTATGGCCAACGATGTGAGCTCCATCTGGTGGAACCCGGCTGGCATCGCCTGGACTGAAGGCGGCCATGTGTTTCTCACTCAGACCAAATGGATTGCTGATATCAATGTGAATGCCGCGGCTCTTACTTACCAGTATAAAAACTGGGGAGTCATCGGTGTAAGCTTCACTTCTGCCGATTGGGGAACACTTCATGGGACGCAACTCGCTAATAATCCCCAAGGTTTTGAAGAAACAGGCGATTTCTCACCCACCAACTGGGCACTGGGCTTGTCTTATGCCCGGAAAATTTCTGACGCTTTCGCTTTGGGTGGAAATATTAAATATCTGTATGAAAAACTGGGAGCGGGAAACGAAGGTGATATGGACACCCAATACAGTCAATATATAGCCAGAATGAATTTAGTCGCCTTTGATATTGGTACCTATTATTACACGGGATTCAAGGATTTGCGTTTTGCCATGTCATTCCAGAATTTTTCTGCCGAGAAGAAATATCGCGCGGAGCATTTCCCATTACCCTTAACCTTTAAGTTTGGTATGGCCATGGATGTGGCGAAATTTGTTTTAGATGAATCCAATCATGCTGTTACCCTTTCAGTCGATGCCATTCATCCCCGTGACTTCTCGGAAAGATTGCATTTTGGAATGGAATACAGCTTTAAGAATTTAGTCTTCTTGCGAGGTGGCTACAAAACCAATTATGATGAAGAAGATGTCTCTTTTGGCGCTGGTCTGCATTATGGGCTCAGTGGATTAGCTTTTTCACTGGATTACAGCTATGTGCAATTCCAGAATTTTGATGCGGTTCAAATGTTCTCTTTCGATTTTAACTTTTAGTGGCTGAATTCAATTGAGATATCTTTATTTAAAATGGAGGATTATGTATGAAAAATAAAATAACCTTTCTTTCCCTCTGCTGGATGTTGTTAATGTTATTTATCATTGCCTGTGAGGGACCTGATCAGCCTACCTATACCCCTGCCACTGATCCCAATCCAACCGGAAGAAGTGCTGCTGTCATTGATTCGATTGTTCCTCAAGAAGGATATTTAAAAGATATTGTGCACATCTACGGAAATGGATTTGATTCTGATCCGATAAACAATTTTGTTGCCTTTGGAACATCAGTCGCTAAATGTCTTTCAGCATCCACTACCTTACTGGAAGTAGTTGCTCCTAATATTAATGATCAAACGGTGGATGTAAAGGTGGCAGTCAAGGGATCAGAATTCTGGAGTAATGCTGTCCAATTCACATTCTATAATACTCTGGAAGTAATAGATGAAGAGATTGTCTGGCCAAACGGTGTGGCTGTGGATAACAATGGAAATGTGTACATTGGCTCAGCGGCGGATGAAAAAATTTACCAGATTACGCCGGATGGAACGAAATCGGAATTTGCTAATGTGCCGGTCAGCGGATCGATAGAATTTGGTCCGGAGAATTATCTCTACGTCTGCCTCCAGAACGAAGGGAAAATTGTTAGAATCTCTCCCGATGGCAGCACGGTCGAAGACGTGGTGGCAGTTGAATCACCGATTGATTTTGACTGGGACGCCAGTGGTAACATGTATATCGTTTCGAACTGGGTAGGCATTTTCCGATTAGACAGCGGCGGCAATCTGGAAGAAGTGGCCAGTGTGGGTAACCCAAAGTGTCTGCGGGTTTTCGAAAATATGCTGGTGGTCTCGGATATCTGGAATGGAAATATCTTGCGATATGATATTACCGCTACTGGCCTGGAAAATGAAACAGTCATCTTCACGAATGAGGATTCACCACCCCTGGGAATAGAATTCGATGTTGAAGGCAAATTATATTTCTCTCAAGCCTGGGATCAAAGTTTATATGCCATGGAACCAGAAGAGGGTGCTGAGGTCGAAGTATTATATGAAGATCAACTCATGACTCCCATGCACTACCTGACATTCTATGGTAAAAAACTGTACATCGTATTTCCAGGTTGGGGTGATGTGGGTATGACCATGAGCGCTTATATTGGAGTAGAACAGGCTCCCAATTACGGTCGCCCATAGTGAACGTAAACAATTAAGGCCATATGTTTCTCACGGAAAGGATAACATATGGCCTTAATTTAAATGGTCAGAAAATATGCGAATAGCTGGTGTACTATTAGTTGGAATCTTTTTTTACAATTTCATGTTATCTTCACTCTTTTCTCAGAGCAAAGGTGGCCGATGGCAATTTGAAAACAATGGTTTTGATGCCGCCGATTGGGATAACCATGATGATATTGGTACGCTGCAAAATGGTGCAATTTATCTGACTCAACCGGTACCACCGGAAGGTTCCGCTTATCTATTCTTAGATAGCGCTCAAAATTACAATTATTTTAAGATCCCGGATAACAACGATCTGGATTTTGATAATGAGAATATGGGAATCTCGGCCTGGATCTACCCTTTGGTCATTAACGATGTGCATTTTATTGTCAATAAAGGCCGACAGGATTCAAATCCCAAGACTACCAACTATGCCTTACGGATTTCTCTGGAAAAAAAATTGGAATTCTTAATAAGAGATGCCAACAACCAGGCCCAGAAAATTGCTTCCAGTTTTACGATTCCAGAGAATCAATGGACATTCGTAGCCGCTTATTATGATTATGCCCAGAGTAAAGTATACATGTGGAACAACCCGAATTCGTCCCCGGTAGATACCCTCACTTTCTCCCAGGACTTTTTTTCCAATAATGATCCTCTGTCAATAGGGGGTTGGTATAATGCGATTCCTGCTACTCCAGTGGTAAAAGAATTTGAGGGAGGAATTGATGATGTCAGAATTAGTGGTCGCCTGGAAGATATTTTACCACCCACAACTTCCATCACTTTAAAACCGCAAATTGAACACCAGGGGAATAGTATTCTCACTCAGGTCTTTCCAAATCCAGTAAATCTTCATCAAAATATGGTCACCATTTCAGTTCGATTTCTGAACAACCCCACTGGCCCGGTTCATGTGAAAGTTTATAATATCTTGGGGCAAATGATTTTTCAATCTGTATTGATGAATTCTGTAACCGGCACTACCGTGAATTGGAATTTACAGGATGCAGGTGGAAATAAAATCAATACCGGCGTTTATTTTGTACATATCAATGCACCGCAATTTAGTAAGGTAAGCAAATTGGTAATTGTTAAATAGGAATGCTTTACTTTTGAAAGAAATCTTTTCAAATTTCTTCTAATTTAAATTCATCATTCCCTGACATCAATGGATGGTTGTCAATTGATCATATAGCCTGGAGTGGAGTAGAATGCGTAGGGTGTTGATTGTTCTTTTGTTTTTCATTTCTGGTTTTACCGGATTGTTATATGAAATTATCTGGATCCGAATTTTCGGTCTTATCTTCGGTAATACCACTCTGGCTATCAGTACCGTCTTATCAGCTTATATGCTGGGTCTGGCCTGGGGAAGTTTCCAACTGGGTAAATTGGCAGATCGATTTAAAAACCACCTGAAAGCGTATGCCTTGCTGGAACTGGGAGTAGGTCTGACTGCATTGTTAGTACCTCTTTCTCGAGGCGGTTTAGAAGCACTCTATACTTTATTATTTCCTCTCTTGAGTAATCAAAACTTTATCTTTAATCTGATAAAATTTGCACTATCTTTTCTGGTAATGCTTCCCGCTACTTTCCTCATGGGAGGTACCCTCCCAGTGGTCAGCCATTTGCTGGTTGAGGAAAAAGAAAAATTAGGCCGGGGAATTGGAATTTTATATGGTTTCAATACCATTGGAGCCGTCGCCGGCACGTTCTTCACCGGATTTTATCTCATTAGAATGTTAGGAGTAAATCAAACCCTGCTATTTGCTTTTTTCTTAAACGCGATAATTGCCAGCATTGCCTTTTTATACTCAGTTGTCTCCCCCAAAAAGGTTGCGATTGCAGGGGAAGAACCCACCCTGCCGCTGCTCTATTTTAAGCAATTGCATATAAAGATCATTTTAATAATTATGGCGCTTTCTGGATTTACCGCCCTCGCTTATGAAGTCATCTGGACACGCTTATTAGTCTTTTTGTTAACAAACTCGGTATATGCTTTTTCAATTATGTTGACTACTTTTTTGTTAGGACTGGCGCTGGGATCTTTTTGGGGAGGGAAGTTAGCCGATCGAATCAAAAATTTGACCGCACTTTTGGGATGGATTGAAATCGGAGTTGGTGTCACGGCGTTAGTGGTTGCTTTTCTTTTTACTTATCTGCCTACCTTGCATCGTTTGATCGTCGAGGTTCATCCCGCTACGTCCTGGAGTTACTGGAATGGCATTCGCTTCCTGGAAGCATTTGTGGTGATGTTTTTACCTACGTTGTTGCTGGGAATCAGTTTTCCAGTTGCAGTGAAAATTGTCGTACCACAGATATCACGCCTGGGTACCGGCGTCGGTAGAGTATATTTTTTTAATACCCTCGGATCCGTATTTGGATCATTTCTCAGCGGATTTGTTTTCATTGTTTTCCTTGGAACCGCAGTCACTACTTTTATGATGATTGCCATAAATCTAACAATTGGAATTTATCTTCTTTTATACCATAAAAATTTTTTCAATTTTTCCCGAAATGCAGTTTATATCGTCTTATCTTTTTTAGTTTTAGTGGTTATCATCAAAGCTGCTCCGTCTGATTTTTATAAAAGAATCTTTACCACCGTGGAAGCTGAGTATCCCTTGCTTGCTTTTCAGGAAGGATTAGAGGGAACTGTAACCGTACATGAAAACAAATCGCCACTTTTCCCAAACCGTCGCATTGACGTCGACGGGTTGAATGTGGCTGGTACCAGCTTTATGCTGAGGACTTTGCAACTCCTGCAAGGGCACCTTCCATTTATGATTAAACCAGAAGCCTCGCAGGTTATGCAAATTGGTTTCGGTACTGGTCAGACATCCGCGGCCGCCTTGAAACATCCGGCAGTGAATTTTGAATTGGTAGAAATCTCTCCTGATGTTCTGCAATTGGCAAATACCTATTTTCAAGATTTAAATCAAGGTGTGCTTGGTAATCACCGTTTTACATACACCATCATGGATGGTAAAAATTTCGTTAAGTATACCCCTAAACGCTATCATATTATCATGAATGATGCGAATTATGCCGTTGCTACTCCCAGTGCCAGTCTATTCACTCGAGACCACTTTACAAACTGTCTTGAAAAATTGTATCCCGATGGTGTGTTATCTACCTGGATGACAACGGATCTGGATCCAGTAGATTTTCGAATTGTGCTTAAAACTTTCCAAACGGTTTTCCCTTATACGCTGATGTGGATGGCACCTAACTGTGTGAATAAACAGGTGGTATTGATGGGTTCGGTGACCCCAATTAAACTTGATTTTCAACACCTGAAAAATACCATGAGTAATTCTGCCATTCAAAATGATCTAAAAACAGTAAATCTTCATACCGCCTATGATTTATTGGCCTGTTTATTATTGGATGAGAAAGGAATCGCAGAGATTGCTGCCCAGGCCCCCCTCAATACTGATAATCATCCCATTTTAGAATTTTCTACCAAGGATGTGAGATCTCGGGATTGGTGTGCCTATCAGAATCTTGCGGAAATATTGCTACATCCACCCAATTTAAAAAAGCTGATCATTAACCTGCCTGAAGATTCAACAGAACGGGTGGAGGTAGAACAAAATATCCAACGCTATTACGCCAGTGCCCGCCAATTATTCCTGGGGATGATGCAATTCTATCAGGGAAACTTCGATCTTTCTTTTCAAACTCTTCTGGAAGGATCTCGCCAGATTCCGGAGAGTAACTTAGCCGCAGAGTTTTTTCGAAGTATGGATATGACACTGGCCCAATTATCCTTTGACCTGCAAAAGGATTCAGATAATCTGGAAAAACAGTTGCGGTTTATTCGCTACAAAATTGCTCAGTCTCAAATTGAGACTGCCCATCAATCATTGAAAAAATTAATGAAAAAATATCCGGAGCAGGGTATTCTCTATTATGAACTGGGAAGATGTTATTTAGCCACCTCTCAGACAGATTCGGCCAAAACAGCCTTCCAAAAATCGGTTCAACTTCATCCACAAATTTCAGGATCCTGGTATTTCTTAGGAAAATTACTCCGACTGGAAGGCCATACTGCTGAAGCCGTTCGTCCACTGGAGCAGGCAATCGCTCTCGATCCCAGGATGTATGAAGCCTTTAATGAACTGGGAAGTATTCATATGATTCACGGAAGATATGAGGAAGCGGAACGCGCATTTCGTAAGTCAATGGAAATATTGGCATTTCAACCAGAAATCAGTCTCGACCTGGCAAAGTGTCTTATTCATCTTCAAAAATATCAGGAATCACTGGAACATGCTCAAAAATCCCTCGCCATGGGTTATCAAAAAGCGGAAACTTTTTTTACGCTGGGCAATGCCTATTATTTTTTAGGGAATATCCCTGCCGCCATCCAGGCCTTCCTCAAAGCGACTCAAATGGATTCAACCAATGCAGATTATTACTACAACCTGGGCAACAGTTTTGTTTTACAGAGAAGATTTGAAAATGCGATTTGGGCTTTTAACAAAGCGCTATCACTCAATGCCGATTATCCTGACTACTATAATAATCTGGCCTTAAGTTATCAAGAGTTGGGCAATCTGAAAGCAGCCAGAGAATTATTAACAGCAGGATTAAAAAAACATCCGACTTCCAAATTGTTACTGGAGAACTTCGAACGACTCAAAAGTTTAGAAAATGATTAGAAGAAAATAAATAAACACGAAGGGCAAAGAATGAGAAAATATATTTTTAGTTCAGCATTGCTAACTGTCATCATAGTATTCAGTAGTTGTTCATCGACTCAGAAATTTATCTTAAAAGATCCGGTTCCGGGAATGTCCCTCCTGGTAGGGGCAGTATTAGTAGAAAATGTGGGAGTGGATGATGTCTACGAAGCGATCACCTCCAAGATCAATGTCATTGTGGTTGGAAAATCAATCGTAGAGGGAAAAGAGGTTGTACAGGGTTATCGACTGAAAACCGATGAAAAAGGGTATTTTGCTTTAGCGAATGTACCGCCAGGTTCATATGTGGTTAAAGGTATCGAAGTTGATCTTGGATATGGAACACGAATGCTTTTAACCTCACGGTGGGAAGGAAATACGCAGATTTATTATCCCATTGATACGATGATTGATTATACCGTTAATGCGTGGCCACCGGCAATTAATGGAAAGTTCATTAATTTGAAGATCCGCTATTTTCAAATTGATGCAGCCAGCAGAGTATTCGATCAAATTTATAATAAGTTAGAAGATACGCCGTTGAATTTAAATAATGTGCGACACACGATGCCCGATCCATTGGAGTATTTTCAAATGAAATTTCCTAACAGTGGCTGGTTTTAAAAAAGCATTTTAGATGAAAATAGAGGAGGTCATATGAAAACTGTTAACCTAATTGGTAATTTCTTTGTTAGTATTTTTTTACTGGTTTTCTTCTCATGCCAAACGGCAGAAAAAAAACCAGTAGAGAAATCTCCAGAAACCCTGCTATTAAAAGATTATCGCCCAAAATCTATTTATCGCGTTCCCCAAACTCATATTGAAAAAGCTCGCTTCCCGGTAATTGATGTGCATTCCCACCCGTATGCGGATAATCCGGATCAAGTAAAGCAATGGGTGGAGAATATGAAAAAAGCTGGCATTCAGAAGACCATAATTCTTTCTCATGCTCATGGTGCGAAATTCGATTCGATCTATGCCGTTTATTCTCAATACCCTGATTATTTTGAAGTATGGTGCGGTTTTGATTATACCGGCTATGATCAACCTGGTTTTGGACCGGCGGCAGTTGCTGAACTGGAACGATGTTACCGGGTCGGTGCACGCGGTGTAGGAGAATTGGGCGATAAGGGAAAAGGTCTTTTCTACTGTAAACCTCCAGCCTGGGGTATGCACATTGATGACCCGCGAATGGATCCTTTATTAGAAAAATGCGCAGAATTAGGAATGCCAGTAAATATCCACGTTGCTGAGCCGTATTGGTTTTATTTACCCATGGATTCAACCAATGACGGATTAATGAATGCCTATCACTGGCGATTGGACAATCAGCCAGGGATTGTAGGACACAAAGGAATGATTCAGATTTTAGAGCGAGCCGTGAAACGGCATCCCAAAACCACATTCATCGCCTGTCATTTCGCGAATTGTGATTATGATCTCACCATACTCGGTGATCTTTTTGATCGTTATCCCAATCTCTATGCCGATATTTCAGCCCGCTATGCTGAAACCGCTCCCATTCCACGCTTCGTGCGCAATTTTTATGAAAAATATCAAGATCGATTGCTCTATGGTACCGATATGGGGTTTGACC
>CAYMXZ010000140.1:0-9295 GCA_964394475.1 uncultured Caldithrix sp.
GTGATTGGTCTGAGTGAATTGAGTGAAGAGGAAATGTTATCGATTCTCATTGAACCGAAAAATTCCATCATTAAACAGTACAAAAAATTATTCGAACTGGAAGACATTGAACTTAAGTTCACCGATAAAGCACTGCGTGAAATTGTGCGGCTGGCTTTGAAGCGCAAAGCCGGGGCACGAGGACTGCGGTCCATCATCGAAAAAGTCATGCTGGATATCATGTTCAAACTGCCGTCGATGAATAATGTCAGCGAATGTTTGATCAGTGAAGAAGTTATTCTGGGACAACGAGAGCCCATGATTAAATATGGAAAATCTAAAAAATCAGCATAAAGTTGCGACTTCACACACTGCCTGAAAATGTCACTCCACATTCTGCACTTTTCACTTTATTTGGATGTGCCTCATGAAAAAATTTGAAGGATTAGATTTATATCACATAGATTCCCTGCTGAGTTCTGACGAAAAATTAATCCGGGATTTTGTACGCGAATGGGTTGATGGTCAGGTGATACCCATCATTGAACAGGCTTATCAAAATGCTCAGTTTCCCATACATCTGGTGCGAGAAATGGGAGAACTGGGAATGCTGGGTGCCAATCTTCCCACTGAATACGGTTGTGCCGGGATAAACAATGTGGCTTATGGATTGATCATGCAGGAGTTAGAACGGGGGGACAGTGGTCTGCGCAGTTTTGCATCGGTGCAGGGAGGACTGGTAATGTATCCCATTTTCAGCTGGGGATCGGAAAAACAGAAACGGCACTGGTTGCCGTCACTGGCCAGTGGTGAAAAAATTGGATGCTTTGGTCTCACTGAACCAGATTATGGTTCCAATCCTGGTGGAATGAAGACCCAGGCCATCGAGAAAAAAGATGGGTATCTGTTAAATGGGTCCAAAATGTGGATCACCAACGGAACAATTGCCGATGTGGCAGTCGTATGGGCGAAACTGGATGGTGTGGTTCGGGGGTTTTTAGTAGAAAAAGAAACGAAAGGTTTTTCGGCACCCGAGATAAAAAATAAACATTCTCTGCGTGCTTCAGTCACCTCCGAACTGGTTTTCCAGGATTGTTATATCCCCAAAGAAAATATTTTACCGGGAACCAGCGGCTTGAAGAATGCGTTATCCTGTCTAACTCAGGCCCGCTATGGAATCGCCTGGGGAGCACTGGGTGCGGCTATGGCATGCTATGATGAAGCTTTAAATTATGCCCTTACCCGGATTCAATTTGATAAGCCAATTGGATCCTTTCAACTTGTGCAACAAAAGTTAGTGAATATGGCTACCGAAATTACCAAGGGACAATTGTTAGTTCTGCAGTTGGGACGACTCAAAGATGAAGGTAAAATGCACCATGTGCAGGTTTCGCTGGCCAAACGAAATAATGTGTATCAGGCACTGGAGATCGCCCGTCAGGCCCGAGACATTCTGGCCGCCAATGGAATTGTTTCCGAATATCAAACCATGCGACACATGTGTAATTTAGAATCAGTCAAAACCTATGAAGGAACTCACGATATTCACACTTTAATTATTGGAAACTATTTAACCGGTATCGAGGCATTCTCATGAGTCAGGAAAAACGACCCATTTCAATTTTAATCATAGAAGATGACATCAATTATGGAGAGATGCTGGCGTATGTTCTCAACCATTTAAAATATGAAGTTCACCTGGCATACTCAGCGACGGGTGGATTGGATCTGGTACGTCAGAAAAAATTAGACATTATTCTTTCCGACCTTAATATGCCGGGCATGTCCGGTCTGGACGTCGCACGGCGGATCATTAACATGTATCTGGATATTCCGATCGTCCTCATCACCGGAATGAATGATTTGAGCCTGGTAAAGCAGGCGCTGGATATTGGCATCAGCGATTATATTGTAAAACCAGTAAGTATTGAACAGTTGCCAGTGGTAATTGAGCGGAATTTGCAGCGCAAGTTGCGGGAAAAGAGAATGCTGCAGGAAAACAAGGCCGAAACACTTCTGAAGGCACTGAAGGCTCTGATGCGGGCACTGGATGCCAAGGATCCCTACACTTTTGGTCATTCGCAACGCGTGGTAAAATTAGCGATGAAGATGGCAGACAAACTCAAGCTCGACAATGGCCAACGGTATACCCTGCAATTAGCCGCTTCCCTGCATGACATCGGGAAAATCGGAATGCCGGACAGTATTCTGAAGAAAGCCGATAGTCTGGAAGATATGGAAATGAATAAAGCCAAGGATCATCCGTTAATCGGCAGTGAAATTTTAGGAGAGATCGAAGAACTGGCCGAAGTCGCCTCGATCGTCCGCCATCATCACGAACGTTTCGATGGCAAGGGATATCCCGATGGCCTGAAGGGAGATGCCATCCCGTTATTTTCCCGTATCCTCTTCATTCTGGACGCCTACGAAGCGATCGTATCCGATCGGATCTATCATAAAGGACTGGACAAAGCAAAAGCCCTGGAAGAAATTGCGAAAAATGCCGGCACCCAATTTGACCCACAATTGGTACAGATTTTCATAGAAACCATGCGAGAGAATCAGGATACGAATCTGGAAAATGCCTATCTGGAGAATGGCAAGCCGACCGCATTAAAAGAGGGTGAATAATTCGGAAATAAATCATGCAGGAGGGTGCATCTGGATTGATAACCCTGCACAACTATCAATCGCTCTACCTGTTTTCTGGTCAAATAACATTTTTCTGCGTTCGTTTAATCTCATCGGACTAAATCCCAAAAGCCTGCAAATCTTTTCTCATCATGAAATATAAATTCCAACATATTTATATCAACCGTGCTGCCCGAGATGATGAAGTGTCCCGGCGGGTTTTGCAATATTATAAGGAAGTGCCCTGTACTCTTTTCAACGACGGTGATCGTATCACCGATCGCCTGGCGAAATTGTCCGTGAAAGAGGGAAAACATGTTTTACTGTTAACTCATTTTAAAAGCAACTTCTTACGACCATGTCCTGGCACGGCTGCCAGTTATCGTTGCTGTAACTATCTGGTGATTAATGAGACCACCAATTGTCCCATCGATTGCTCCTATTGTATTCTACAGACTTACATCAACAATCCGGCCATCACCATTTACACCAATACTGATAAAATAGTCCACGAAGTGCAATCTCTTTCCTCTCTTAATCCGGAGCGAATTTTACGGATTGGCACCGGAGAATTGACTGACAGTCTGGCTCTGGATGCGGTGACTGGTTTATCGGAACAATTGTTGCCACCGATTCAAAAGCTGCCGAATGTCGTGCTGGAATTAAAAACAAAGACCGATCACATTCACCATTTATTGAGGCATAATCCCTGGCGCATTGTGCTATCATGGTCCATAAACCCGGTCAGTCGGGTCAAATCGGATGAGAAAAAATCTGCGCCCTTATTCAACCGTTTGAAAGCAGCCCAAAAGGCTATGCAGCATGGATTTTTAATCGGGCTGCACTTTGACCCAATTATTTATGAACAGCAGTGGGAACAAAATTATGGGCAGTTGATTGGGCAGTTGTCAGATTATCTGGAAGGTCATCGCATCGCCTGGATCAGCCTGGGGAGTTTCCGCTATCCGCCGGCGCTGCAAAACATTATCCGAGAGCGATTCCCAAAATCAGATATTCTAAGTGGAGAGCAAATCAGCGGGATGGATGGAAAAATACGCTATATTAAACCCCTGCGCCGGGAGATGTATCAATTGATCATTGAGCAATTACGCGAAAAATTAGGAGAGGTGTTTATCTACTTTTGTATGGAAAGCGAGGATCTCTGGAATGATCTGCTGGGAACAGCGCCCAAAAATAATTTAGAGGTGGATTGGTTATTTGCTTCTCATTTATATAAAAAATTCCCTGAACTGCAGTTGCCCAGACCGGAAAAAAATCTGTATCGTCAGCCTATTCGTTGGAAACTCTCAGTTTAGGGTAAAGCTTGCTTAGATTTTATAATAATCCTTATAAAACTTTTTAAATTCTTCCTGTTTCTCTTTAATATGGCGCCACCAGCTTTCATTTTCCCGATACCATCGTACTGTTTCCTCCAAAGCCTGTTGAAAATTATGGCGTGGCTTCCACCCTAACTTCTTTATCTTGGAAATATCCACCGAATAACGGCGGTCGTGTCCCAGTCGATCGGCTACTGGTTTTATCAACGACTTTGGCTTATCTAAAAGTTGTAAGATCATTTCAGTGATCTGAATATTTTGCATCTCATTGCCGCCACCAATGTTATACACTTCTCCATTTGCTCCCTTATGCAGTACAACGTCAATCGCCTCACAATTATCGAGCACATACAACCAATCGCGTACATTTTTCCCATCCCCATACAACGGCAACGGCTGGTTTTCCAGGGCATTGGTAATAAATAAAGGAATTAATTTTTCCGGATACTGGTAGGGACCAAAATTATTGGAGCTGCGGGTGATTAAAGTGGGCAAACCATACGTGCGGTGATAGGCTCTTACCAGAAGATCACCACTGGCTTTGCTGGCGGAATAGGGACTATTGGGTTGCAGTGGACTGTTTTCCGAAAACGACCCGTGCTCAATGGAACCATAAACTTCGTCTGTTGAGATCTGAATATAACGGGCAATCTGATGCTTTTTAGCCGCTTCCAGCAGGGTGAAGGTTCCCACCACGTCGGTCTGGATGAATGTCCCGGCCTCTAAAATAGAACGGTCCACATGCGTCTCGGCCGCGAAATTGATGATCACCTGACAGTCTTTGACCAGTTGATCAACTATTTCCTTATCACAAATATTGCCATGGTGAAATTCATAGTTGGCATTTCCTTCCAGATCCTGAAGGTTCTCGCGATTCCCGGCATAGGTCAGAGCATCCAGCACTTTTATTTTATACTGCGGATATTTGTTTACCATATACCGCACAAAATTACTTCCAATGAAACCCGCCCCACCCGTCACTAAGATAGAGGAAAATTTAGTAGACATTGTTTAGCTCACTGTTTCGTTTAAACGGCACACCGTAATACCGTTATCATCTCATCATCCTTTTACTCAGATCAACTTCTGAGAACCAAATATAAAAAAAATCTTCTGTTTTCAAAAATGATAGTTATTACAATTTGCCTGTTACTTACTGTAATCCCTAAACATGAAGGAATGAAATGAAAGGAAAGGCAATATCACTATTCCTGATAATAAAATATGACTCTTACTCATTCGTAAATAAATCCAGAAGAACAGCGGAGCATTTCGTTTTATAGATTATCAGTTTTTATACTGGCTGTAAATTTCAATAAGACTTTTTACGCTGTTGACTATCTCAGGATAAAAAGGATAATCTCTCCAGGGAGAAGAACTATCTTCTAAAATCATGAGACTTTCTTTGGCCATATTCAGCGGGGAGGAAGTGTATTCATCCGACATCATTTTTGCTCCTTTTGAAATCAACAATTCGGCAATTTCTGGCGCGTCTTTAAAAGGATAATGAAAAGGAGCAGGAAAGGTCAATTTATGCAAGGCAGTGATTCCCGTCTGACTTTTAGAATTTGGATCGGCTTTGAAATCTAATAGCAGTTTAATGATTTCTAAATCACGGTATTCAGCAGCGAGCAGTAAAGGTATATTTTCAGAATCGAAATCAGAGGAGGCATTGGCCTGTGCTCCATTTTGCAAAAGCCATCGAATAAGTTCAACATAAGTCTTTCGAGGTGGAATGGTAATGCCGTAAATCGACGCCAACATTTGTACATAATTTCCTTCGTCAGATACAGTGGGTGGGTTGGCGCCGTAGATTGCTTTGCATAAAGGTAATTTTTCGCGGTAATTCATATCTGCACCACTGGCAATCGCATTTTTTACAATTTCCAGATTGCCAAACATTGCCCCTAACTCCAGCCTCTCCTGCGGCGGAAGTTGCCTGATATCCATCTCCTGAGCAGTTGCCAGCTGCGATAACAGTAAAATGAATAAAAGAATACTGGTTCTTTTCATAGATTCATTAAGTTCCTACTATTATTGAGATTAAAATGAGTAATTTATGAATAAATTTAATTGAATCAGGTTTCAAAGTAAAGATAATACAGAGATACCATAATTTTTTTGTGATTATTGTTTTAGCTCCATTAAAAAATGCTTCAAATTTCTTAATAACAGTATAATAAATTTACCAAATTTTATCGTTTGGCTTTTCACTAATATTTATAGTAGAATGAATAGAATAAAATTTTATTCTTTTATTTTTTTTATTGAAAATCTACCATTTTTCGCATCCCGGTCTCTAACAAGCACCCCTGTCTGTAACAGGCAGGCGAATCCTGATCCTCTCCTGCGCGCCGGAGAAGGCCTGCCTGGCTCAGACCGGGTAAGGGGATGGGGCGTCAAAAAGAAAATGATTTAACATTTCACCCGCAACGACATATATAGAACAACTTCTCAAACAAAACATTTTCGGAGTTAAAGAGTCAATCATATTATTTTTTTACTTCACGATATGCTTCTGTTAATTCCTCCAAAATTCCATATTTGTACTCACGCCCTACAAGATTTTTGAAATATAGATACTTTCCAAAATTTCAAATCTTCTCAATTTCATTTTGCTAAATTTCTCTGTTTTTAGTAAATTTGATCCATCGGAGAGTCTGTCACGATTTTTATACTCTCCGTCATTATGAGCAGGCACCCCCAGTGAACGGGCGGTTTAAATGAATTTCTCTCTTTCACCACAACGGAGGCCTCCATGAAAATATTTCTTATCATCATTCTGGTGTTGGTTTTTCTGGTTCTTCTCATTCTGTTTTTTGTTTTTCAGCTCACCGGCGGAATTACCACGACCGTCGATCAGTTTTTTAAAGCAGTTAAAGAAAAAGATTTTTCTAAAGCGTACAGTCTCACCTCTCAGGAATTCCAGGCCGCTACTTCTCTTGAACAGTTGGAAAAATTTCTGGAAGGGACTGCCCTGTTAGATTATCAAAAAGCCAGCTGGAGTTCGCGATCGGTTTCCGGCAAGCAAGGTGATTTGGAAGGATCGGTGACCACATCTTCTGGCGGAACGGTTCCAGTAAAAATCGCCCTGGTAAAAGAGAATGATGGCTGGAAAATTTTATCCATCCGCAAAGCCGATGCCGGTTTGCTGAGCGAGAAAGCCCTTCAGGTTCCAGCCGAAAATGAGCTTAACCAGTTGGTCAATTCTACCATTCACCAGCTGGCACTTTCCATCAACTCACGCGATTTCACAAATTTTCACAACCATATTTCCCGTCTCTGGCAGGCTCAGATAACCAGGGAAGAACTTTTTGAGATCTTCAAATCTTTCTCTGATCAAAATATCGATCTCACAGTTCTGGAAAGCATCGATCCGGTATTTAGTGAGCCCCCTCATCTCAATGCCGATAATTTATTAATTCTGACCGGTTACTATCCCACTCAACCTTCCATGACTTACTTCACGTTGAAGTATACCATGGAATATCCCAACTGGAAACTATTCGGTATCAATGTGGAAATAAAATAAATTAACGAATTTCAAAAAATTAATCAGAAGGAAACATCATGAAAATATTTCTTAATGTTTTTATAACCTGTTTTTTCATGGCAATTATTTTCACTCCAATTCATCTCTCCGCTGCTCGAATTGTTTCAGTGACCCTATGTGAGCAGGTAGATAACACTGGAACTATTCCCATTAATATCCGTCAACAATTCTCATCAGATGTACCGGCCATCCATGCCCTGGTAGAACTCTCCCAGCTCGGCTCTGGCACGCGAATCAAAGGGTCCTGGATTTCAGTGGATGCCATCGATGTGCCCAATTATGAAATTGATTTTGCGGAGGTGTTGGTAGACCAATCCGAAGCTGTTGTTCATTTCTCTTTGAGCAGACCCACCAACGGCTGGCCGACCGGAAATTATAAGCTGGATATCTATTTGAATGGTAAACTCTCCGCCAGTTCGACCTTTTCCATCGGCCGCGGTATGATCACCCCATCTTCTCCATCTCCCCAAACTTCTAAACCACAAACCCCCAGCGGTTTCAACGGTCAATATGTTCTGAACGCTCAGGGAGTGAGCCTTTATCTGAATATGCAGCAAGATACACAGGGAAAGATTGCCGGAACTCTCTCCAGCACAACGGGGACAAAGTATCAGCTGGAAGGTGAAGTCCAGCAGGAGGTGGCTATGGGAATCTGTTATGATCAGCAGAGCGGATCCTTTTTTGAAGCTTACTTTCAGGGTAACCAATTGATATTTAATCTGATTGAACCTGATCAAAATAACATGCCGGATTATAGCCGAAGCAGGCAATTGATATTTAGCCGCAGCACTGGAACTCAACCTTCCGGTTATCCGCAAACCACACCACCAGCCCCTGCACAACAACCAGCTGGCTCAGGACAGGAATATCTTTTACAGGGTACGCTGTGCAGCTGGTCAGGTTCCTCCAGCGGTTATGGAAACAGCAGTTATTCCCGCTCGACCAGAGTATTTTTTGATGGACAGGGAAATTTTTCCTATTCCTCTGAAGCATCCTTTAGTGGGGATGCTGGCATTGCTTATGGTGGGGATCAGGGATCGGGTCAGGGAGGAACCTATCGAATAGTTGGTAATCAAGTATATTTGCAGTTCAATGATGGAACCAGTGGAGTAGCCCAAATAAATATGCAGCAGGACGATGGCCGAATCACCGAACTCATGTATGAGGGAACATTATACGCCACCGGTTTATGTGAATGAAGGATACTGATTCTTAGAAATCAGATAATTCAAAAAATAGTCAATGAATACCATTTTAAAAATTAAGATTTTTTCTATTGCCCCATATTTTTACAGGAATGGTCATTAGTGGATAGCTCATAACAAGTTAATGAACGAAATTCTTTTGAACATCGTTCACTGCCTGATAATATTGAGAAGCGATCATCTGAGATGCCATCTATCATGGTCGTGAAGTGTTTGACTTTTTCTATGATCTCACTGCACATAATCTCTCCATTAATCAAAATGGACGTTCATTAACGGAAGAATCTTAGCAAATTTCGGATTATCCTTTACATAATTCACAATACCCAGCTGAATGCCATTGAGATGCCAGCTATAATTCACTAAACCGATGGCGACTCCCGTTTGATTTCCTTTAAAAAAATTGAAAGCCGATGCAGAAAGGCCTTTAAAATAACCATTATCTTTCACCCGAACGCTGAGTCCCGAAATCGCAACTCCGGTAATCTCTTTACCACCAGAAAATAAACTTGAAAGCAATATCCCTTTAACCATATGTGCTCCAGCTCCAATGCCTGCTACCGCCATTCCTTTAAATTCTCCACCGCAAC
>CAYMXZ010000141.1:0-9294 GCA_964394475.1 uncultured Caldithrix sp.
GTTCAAAGCATAAGATAATTTCCATGGGTACCGCCAAATAAATCATATATTTAAAAGCTCCCTTAGCCTGAGCCTCGGCTTTGAGATTCAAGAGCATGATAACGAACAGAAAAAGGACCATAATGGCACCGGCATACACCGCAATGTGCACAATAGCGATAAAATGGGCTAACAGCAGGACATAAATTCCGGCCAGCGAAAATAAAGTGAGAATAAGAAAAAGTGCGCTGTAGACGGGATTGCGGTGAGATACCACCATCACTCCTCCTGTCACTGCCAGAAAAGCGAAAATGAAAAATAAGATCATTTGGACCATAATTGCCGAATCCTCATCCTTTTCTTATGAAAAAATTGCTAAACCCAGGCCGGTCAAAATGATATTGAGCAAGGCCAGCGGTAATAAAGATTTCCATCCCAGGTTCATCAATTGATCAAAGCGAAAGCGGGGCAATGTCCAGCGCACCCAGATGAAAAAAAATAACATGAAACCGGTTTTTATAACGAATGATAGAATTTGAATTATTTGTTCCCAGAGTATTGGTAAATTCAGACCATTTAGAATACCGAAAGGTACCTGCCAGCCCCCCAGAAACAGAGTAACGATGAGCGCAGAAGAGGTAATCATGTTTGCATACTCTGAAAGCATAAAGGAAGCAAACTTCATGGAACTGTACTCGGTATGATAACCACCCACCAGTTCCTGTTCTGCCTCCGGTAAATCAAACGGGAGACGATTGGTTTCGGCAAAAGCCGACACTAAAAATATAATGAATGCCAGAGGCTGGCGAATGAAATTCCAGAGATGAGCCTGATCCTGAACAATATCCTGCAAGCGCAACGATCCAGACAGCATCACCACACTGATAATCGATAGTCCTAACGGGATCTCGTAACTGATCATCTGGGAAGAAGAGCGCAGACCGCCCATCAATGAATATTTATTATTGGAAGCCCATCCACCAATGACAATTCCATATACACCCAGAGAGGCAATCGCCAGAATATACAGCACCCCCACATTCAAATCGGCCACCTGAAAGCGAATCCCGACCAGATGACCGCCGATATATCGATATAACTCATCTCCAAACGGAATCACGGCAAAGGTCATAAGGGCCGGTACTAAAATGAGCATGGGCGCCAAAATGTAAAGTGGTTTTTCCACGTGGGAGGGTATGATGTCTTCTTTCAGGAAAAATTTCAGGGCATCGGCGATGGGCTGCAGCAATCCAAAAGGTCCTACTCGATTCGGTCCCAGGCGATCCTGGATAAAACCGGATACTCTTCTCTCGGCCAGAGTCAGAATCAGGATCGTGAGAAAAATAGCGGCCAACACCACCACGATTTTCACCAGTATGATAATAAAATTCAGTATAGCCAGATCCACTCTTTTTCTCCCATCACATTTTCATCTGATGACAAAAATTTTATTCGACAACTTCGGCTTTGGTTTTCTTGGCCGGAGCTTCACTTTTCAGCATCCCACCATCGGATAGGGATGCATAGTCCATTCCCTGATAACCTTTTATCTCGGCAGAAAGTTGGGCAAACACTCCCCTGGGATGCAAGGGGATCTTTATTCCCATGCGCTGTCCCAGTTCCCGTAAAATGTCGAAATCGCTGCGAGCTAAACCCGGAGGCATAGTCGCGGCGCGAATCCGCTGAACTCTTCCCTGATAATTGGTGAAAGTACCTTCCTTTTCATACGCACCGCTGCCGGGAAGAAGGAGATGAGAAATCGCGGTAAGCCCGCTTTGTTTAATGTCGTGTACGACAAGAAATTCTAATTTCGATAAAGTTTTCACCTCGTTTTCACTCAGCTCAAAACGGGGATCACCACCCAGAAAATACAAAGCTTTAATTTCTCCCTTTTCTATTCTTTTCAGGATGCTGCTCAGGGTATTTTCCGAGCCTAGAACATCCACTGCTCCCTGCCAGTTGGGTAATTTTTCACCCTTAATGGTAAACCTGGGATAAATCACATCCTGCTCGCGAATGTAATGGTCACATACCCCAATAATTTTCGCTTTTAAACCGTTCAGAAAAATGTGCTTTAGCAAATAATTTTCTTCATTGGTGGCAAAGCCATTTCCCACTGCCGCTATTTCGTTTGGCGAAAATTTGCTCAGGTTTTCCAAAGCATACTGCAGTGCTTCCTGCCAGTTCACATTGCGATGCCCCTGGTCAGCCTTTATCTGTGGCTGCTGCAGGCGCTCGATCTTCTCATATTCATGATAGAAGAGCCGCCCATCGTCGCACATCCACCATTGATTCACCTCTGGATGGTACAGAGGTTTGATGCGACCGATCTCATTTTTTTCGGCCAGATATTCAATCTGAATATGGCAACCTACTGAACAGCCGGGACAGATACTCTTTACCTTCTCATAGCGCCAGTTACGCGGTTTGTGCAGAAAATCTTTGCTCACCAGCGCACCAACTGGACAGATGTCCACGGTATTCAGTGAAAGTTTATTATTGAGGGAAAGTCCGGGAAAGGTATCAATTTCCGATTTATATCCTCGCTGTTTTACAATCAATTCATTGGTTCCGGTTACTTCCTGAGTAAACCGCACACAGCGCGAGCACAGAATACAGCGAGTAGCAATTAATAACACATGCGGTCCCAGGTCCTTACGGGGAGGTACCCGCTTTTCAAATTCAAAGCGTGAAAATCCCTTGCCGTATTGATAACTGTAATCCTGCAGGTAACACTCACCGGCCTGATCGCATTCTGGACAATCCACCGGATGATTCAGCAATAAAAATTCCATCATGGAAGCCTGGGCGTCCTTTACTTCTTGATCGGTGGTAGACACAACCATATCGTATTTGCCATCTATCTTTTTTTCTGGAGGAAGAGAATAAACTGTGGTAGAGCAGGATGGAACCAGTTTAGGCATACCATGAATTTTGACCAGGCACATCCGGCAGCTGGCCACAATTTTCAGAGCAGGATGATAGCAATAATGAGGGATCTCGATCCCGACCTTCTTAGCGGCTTCCAGCACCGTCATACCTTTTTCGACTTCCAGTTCTTTATTATCTATTTTAATGAAAGGCATATCAGAACCTGTTTCTCATGATTATAAATTACTTTTTAAAGGACATTTACCCAATTGAACATGGGCTTCGAATTCTGGCCGAAATTTTCTTAAAAATGATTCGATGGGCATGGCGGCGGCATCGCCTAAGGGACAGATGGTGCGAAAATTGATGTGCCGGGCTAATTCTTCCAGCAGCGCAATATCTTTCATCTCACCTTTGCCATGTTCTATTTTTCGGAGGATTCTTTCTCCCCAATTCGTCCCCTCCCGGCAGGGAGTACATTGTCCGCAGGATTCATGGCGATAAAAACGAGTGATATTCAACAATGCATCCACCATGCAGGTATCTTCATCCATCACGATAACACCGGCGGAGCCCAACATGCTACCGGCTTTAGCCAGACTATCGAAATCCATGGCGACATCGATCTCATCGGCGGTCAAAACCGGAACGGATGAACCACCAGGAATAACCGCCTTTAATTTTTTATCGTTCAGTATTCCACCGCCATATTCATAAATCAGCTCTTTCAGATTTATTCCACTGGGAAGTTCATAAACTCCCGGTTTTTTCACATGTCCGCTCAGGCAAAACAGTTTAGGGCCTGGACTACTTTCTGGACCGATGGATTTAAACCAGCTGGCACCGCGTTCGATAATGAATGGTACGCAGGCTAGAGTCTCCACATTATTGACGATAGTTGGGCATTGCCAGACACCGGCTACAGCAGGAAAGGGAGGTTTAATTCGCGGCCAGCCTCGTTTCCCCTCCAGCGATTCTATTAAACCGGTCTCCTCTCCGCAAATATACGCACCGGCCCCACGATGAATATAGATGTCCAGATCATAACCACTTCCCAGTATGTTCTTTCCCAGAAATCCTTTTTGGTACGCTTGCGCAATCGCTTTTTCCAGGACCGTGGCTTCCTCCACAAATTCTCCCCGAATATAGATATAAACCACATGGGCACGAATCGCATAGGCGGCAATCATATTTCCTTCCAGCACCAGATGCGGGTTGCTGGTCATCAACAGGCGATCTTTAAAAGTTCCCGGTTCACTTTCATCGGCATTGCAGAGCAGATAATGCGGTTTTTCATTGGTCTTCGGCACAAAATTCCACTTTACTCCAGCCGAAAATCCTGCCCCTCCCCGACCGCGCAGGTTCGCCTGCCGCACTTCATCAATCACCTGATCGGGAGTCATATTCCGGAGTACTTTTTCAAATGCTTTATACCCGCCAGTATTTTGATAAAACGAAATATCGCGGGACTCAGGAATCTTTATATTTTTTGTCAATACTTTTTCGAACATGCGTTTTAGAACCTTATCATCTTTACTTTAATTCTGCCAGAATCTGATCCAACTTTTCCAGAGATATATTTTCATAATACTCATCGTTAATCTGAACCACTGGAGCGGTGCCGCACGAGCCAAGGCATTCCACTTTCATCAACGAAAATTTCCCATCGGCCGTCACTTCCCCCTCCTTGATGTTTAATTTTTTAACCAGATGTTCGTATACTTCCCGCGACCCACGCAGGGCACAGGAGAGCGTACTGCAGATCTGTATGTGATATTTACCGGTTGGTTTGGTTTTAAACATGGTGTAAAAAGTCACCGTGTCCAGAATTTCAGTGACCGGTATATCTAACAATTCGCTGAGGTAGCGCATGACTTCCCGCGAAATCCAGCCAAATTCCCGCTGGGCTAAATGGAGCGCTGGCAATAAAGCGGCCCGCTTGTGGGGATATCGTTTAACGATCTGTTCGAATTCAGCCAGAGCCGTTTGACTAAATTTCACTTCCATACCACCTTTTCAGTTATCGATTCTGAATGACCTATCCATTTAATCAGCGATCCAGCTCGCCGGCGATAATGTTCAAACTTCCCAGAATCGCTACGGCATCGCTCACCATATTCCCACGCATCAGCACATCAAAGGGAGCGAAGTTCACAAAGGAGGGCGGCCGGACTCGCAACCGTATCGGTTTATTCGTCCCATCCGATACCAGATAAAATCCCAATTCTCCATTGGGAGCTTCGGTCGCGTCGTAAATTTCACCCGCCGGAACCGGAAAACCATGACCCGGCATCACATTTTTAAAATGATGTATTAACCCTTCAATGGTATGATATACTTTTTCTTTTTCAGGCAGCTTATATTTTTCATCGGCCACATTCACCGGTCCATCCGGAAAATCTTTAATGCATTGCTCCGTGATTTTCAGACTTTGCGCCATCTCTTCCATTCTTACCAGATAGCGGGAATATACATCCCCATCATCACAGACCGGAATTTCAAAATCCAGCCGATCATAAATCAGATATGGAAAATTTTTTCGTACATCATAATCGATTCCCGAACCCCGTAACACGGGACCCGTTACCCCATAGTTGATGGCATCTTCCTTCGAAAGATAACCGATTCCGCGGATTCGGTCCATCCAGATGCGATTACGGGTTAACAAGCCATGCAATTGCTTCAAAACTTTGGGAAATTTTTTAATGAGTTGCTTCACCAGTTCTTCAAAATCTTCCGGTACATCTTTCAGGAAGCCTCCCACACGGGTGTAGCTGGTAGTCAAGCGGGCGCCAGTGGTATGTTCGAATAAATCATACAACCACTCCCGCGCCTCAAAACCGTATAAAAAGGCAGTCATGGCACCGATATCCAGGGCATGTGTTCCCACCCACACCAGATGATCGGCAATTCGGGATAATTCAGCCAGAATGACCCGAATATATTTGGCCCGTTCTGGAATTTCCAGGCCAATCAATTTTTCCACCGCCTGAGCAAATCCAATATTATTGCACAGCGGCGACAGATAATTCATTCGGTCTGAAAGAGTAATCCATTGATTGTAAGTCTTGTATTCCCCCAACTTCTCAAAACCCGAATGCAGGTAACCGATATGTGGTTCGGCTTTCACCACCTTTTCCCCTTCCAGTTCCAGGACCAACCGCAGTGTACCATGGGTAGCCGGATGCTGCGGCCCCATATTGAGAATCATACGGTCGGTAGTTAAGCCTTTTATGGTTTCACTCATAAGTGGTTCTCGTTTTATTTCAAATCCAGAACAACATCACGTTCCCCCCGCCCACGCAGAGGGTAGTCCTTCCGCAACGGAAATCCATCAAATACATCGGGCAACAATAATCGACGCAAATCGGGATGGCCGACAAAATTAAATCCAAACATCTCGAAGGCCTCTCGCTCCAGCCATAAAGCCGCTTTCCAGAGTTCACTCATGGTAGGAACATCCACATCCTCTTCTGAGACCCCCAGTTTTACCCGCAGACGCTGATTATTTTTAAAGGAATAAAGATGGTATACCACATCGAAGCGCGGTTCTCTCTCTTGCTTTAAATAATCCACCCCGGTGACATCGGTAAGGTAATCAAAGGACAACTCGGAATCATTTTTCAAAAAGGACATTAGCTCCGGAAAATCTTTCTTCGACACAGATACGGTCGGCATGTCCGGTTCTTCTGTGAGGTTGACCTGGCTGAATTTAGCGGAAATTTTTTGGCGAAGAGTTTCAACGGTTACCATATCTTAATCCCAATTAAATGCACCACGCTTCCAGAGATACAGATAGCCTACCATTAATATTCCTAAAAATACCAACATTTCCCAGAAAATAAACATTCCACTGCTCAGCAATTTTTTATACACCACCGCCCAGGGATAAAGAAAAATTACCTCGATATCAAATAAGATAAAAATCATGGCAACCACATAAAAGCGGATGGGAAAGCGCAGACGGGCATCCATCTGAGGAGGCAAACCCGATTCATAGACGGTTTGTTTGATAAGGTTCTTCACCCGCGGATTGACAATATGAGTAGCGATAATAAGAATCACCGCAAATAACACAGCAATAATCAATAAAATGAGGACTGGTATATATTGTTCAATCATAGGCACACATACTTTTTTCACCCAAAACAAGGTTTGAATTTAAAATTTTCTATCGGTAAAACAACTGAAAAGATTTTTTTATGAATCAGTGTTGTGTTGAATAAAAAATTTTTACTTATTTTTGTGAGAACTCTTTGATTCAGTTGGTTAATGAAAAGATTTGGATTTACACATATTCCTTTGTTCAATAAATTAAATCCGTCTTAAAGAGCAAACGAAATGAGAAAAGCTACCCGATGAAAATCCGTCCATTGCTCAGGAAGCGAATCGTTTTAAAATTAGCGTGGGCGTTTGCGGTGGTCTGGTAGAAATTTTGATGGCGGTCTCCAGTCTCGGCTTTACTTGATTCCAGACATTGGCTTTATTGGTGAAAATTTCTAACAGGGTATCTCCCGCTTGAACGGAATCACCGATCTTTTTGTGGAGAATAATACCCGCAGATGGATCAATTCGATCAGTCACTTGCTGACGGCCAGCTCCCAGTAGAACCGACACGAGCCCAACCTCCCGCGTGTTTATTTCCGCGATATATCCACTTTTTATTGCTTTTAACTGGCGGAGATATCCAGCTCTGGGAAATTTTTCTGGATGTTGAAGAAATTTTATTTCTCCCCCCTGATAGTGAACCAGCTGCAGCATTTTCTCAAAAGCCGCACCATTTCTTAGAGCTTTTTGACATTGACGTCGAGCTTCAATTTTGTTTTTGGTAATTCCCGCCAGTCGCAGCATTTCAGCCGTTAATTCAATTACCAGCGCGCGCAAATCTGCTGGACCTTTTCCTTGCAAGCAATCCAGGCTTTCCTCCACTTCTAACCAGTTGCCAATCTTTTGCCCTAAAGGCTGATCCATCGAGGTTAGATAGGCCACCACTTTTTTATCAAAAGCCTGTCCAACACGGATTAAATTCCTGGCCAGGATTTCGGCCTGAGACGGTTGTTGAAAAACGGCACCGCTTCCTATTTTCACATCCAGGACCAGCCCATCGATTCCCTCTGCCAATTTTTTACTCATAATACTGGCTACAATCAATGGCAGTGATTCCACGGTGGCAGTCACATCTCGCAAGGCATAAATTTTTCGATCAGCCGGCACGAATTCCTCACTCTGCCCAAACATGGCCACTCCAATGTCCCTGATCTGTTTCTTCAATTGCCTCAAACTCGCATCAACCCGAAATCCGGGAATCGATTCCAGTTTATCCAGAGTGCCACCCGTATGTCCCAGTCCCCGACCGGAGAGCATTGGAACCGCTATTCCCAGACTGGCGGCCAGTGGGGCCAGAATCAGCGATACTTTATCACCCACTCCACCGGTGCTGTGTTTATCTATTTTCGGTAGCGAAATGTCCGTTAAATTCAATTTCTGGCCAGACTGCAGATAAGCATTTGTTAAGGCCAGCGTTTCCTGGAAATTCATCCCCCGGAAATACACAGCCATTAGAAAGGCCGTCATTTGATAATCCTTAATATTCCCTTTTAAAAATTCACGGATGAAATAATGAATTTCGTGATCAGTTAATGTGCGGCCATCTCTTTTTTTAGCAATGATTTCGTAGGGTGTCATGACCAGGATGTAATTTCTGATTGTATGGGCATTATGTTATTTATCGCCTATCTCTCGGCACAAAACAGTGAATGGTTTTGAAAGAGCTTCATGTGGCGATTTATGTGCATTGAGTATTAATCATCAACTATAATCGGTATACCGTTATTTTCGCTCCAAATCTGATATTTTGATAAAAGGTAGAGAAAAATCAGTTGCGCAATAGCCGGGTATTAATTGGAATCAAAAAACAAGGTTTCCCCTCAGGCGTGCTGCAATTTATGAATTTCCTCTTTCACCTCCTGTAGAATCCGCCAGGAAATCTCCGGTGTGCGGCTTTCCACGATAATACGAATGATTGGTTCAGTATTGGATTTTCGCAAATGAATCCAGGAATCAGCCCGATCAATACGCAAACCATCCGTGAGATCTAACTGCTCATTTTTGAACTTTTCAGTGAAGTGTTCAATTACCTTATCCGAATCGAGATCCTTGATGCTTTCTTTATCCTTCAAAATATAATACTGCGGCAAACTCTGCTTGAGCTCTGAGAGCGTTCCTCCAGCTTCAGTAAGAAATTGCAGGATAAGCGCGATACCTGTGGCAGCATCCCGTCCCAGATGCACTTCCGGTAAAATCACCCCCCCATTTCCTTCTCCGCCAATCACCGCATCCACTTCCTTCATTCGCTGAGAGACATTAATCTCCCCCACCTTGGTTTTAAACAACAGCACATTATAATACTGGACAATCTCATCGATCACCCGTGAGGTAGAGAGA
>CAYMXZ010000142.1:0-9217 GCA_964394475.1 uncultured Caldithrix sp.
GGATTCTTTACATCTGGTATTTATGGCTGAAGTGCTGGAACATCTGTTTGATCCGGCCAAAGTCCTGCGAGAAATTCATCGTGTTCTCAGACCGGATGGTAACTTTCTGTTCTCTGTTCCTTATAAAGAAAAAATTACCTATCAGATCTGCATCCATTGCAACCAACCTACTCCTACTCATTCTCATCTGCATTCCTTCGATGAAAATAAATTGAAAGAATTGCTGATTCAAGCCGGTTTCCAACCCATTCGCTTTTCTAAAAATTGTAATAAGATCCCCAACCGTTTACATATAAATTACTTATTCCGAAATCTTCCTTTTCGCTTCTGGAAAATGATGGATCATTTTTTTAATTTCTGGTTTGACAAGCCCATTTCAATGATAGGGCTGGCACAAAAGCGATCTGATTAAAAAAAATCCCGACACGAAGGTCGGGATATTTTTCATTGAATTTTAAATAATAAAATGAAACTCAGGGACCTACTATCTCATCCAGACGGCGGATAAGTTCCAGGGTAGTAGGTTCACTGATGATCTGCAAATTTAAAATAAAAATATCATAATTACCATTCTGATCAGAATGGTAAGCAATAAAATTACCATCGGGTGAATAGGAGGGATTGGTATTATTGGCTAAACTCACTGTTAATCGTTCTACCTCACTTCCATCAATCTTGGCACGATAAATATCAAAACTGCCCGATTGATCTCCGAAAAAAGCAAAGTAGTGAGAATCTGGTGAAACAAAGGGATTGACTTCATTCGATCCCGGATTCCCAATGAGCATCATAGGTAGAGAACCATCGGCTTTCATCACAAAGATGTCATAACTGCCATTTTTATTCGAGTGATAATAAATATGGTCATCGGTTATACTAAAACAGGCTCCACCATTATTGGCATTATCCCGGGTAAGTTGTAAATGAAAATCTCCATCACTTTCCATTCGAAAAATATCACTGTATTTCTCGGTGTAAGGGACACTGCGCAAGTCGCTGCGTTCGGAAACGAAAACGATCAGATCACCGTGGTGACTAAAGCGTGGCAACCAATCGTCCGCTACGGACTCGGTTAAATTTTTCGTAATATTCGTCTCCAGATCCAGTGAGTAAACCTCCCTCACTTTAAATTTATTATCTATTGGTCGCCGATCATCCGCATTGGAGGTGAATAATAACTTTTTACCATCCGGGCTGAGGAAGGGTAATTCTTCATCGGCGGGGGTATTTACCAGAAAACGGGTATCGCCGCTGGAAAGATCTCTTTCGACAATATCCCAGTTACCATTTTCGTTGGTCTGATAAATTATTTTTGTACCATCCGCTGAAAATACCGGAAAAGTCTCATCAGCCGGGCTGCTGGTAACCTGTTGGATGGCATACTTCCCCCCCAGGTATCGCCCAACTTTTTCAGTATAAGCCGTGCCGCCCGGGGCTTTTAACGCCTCGCGAAAAGCCCGATAAGCCTCTTTTGAATTGCCCTGTGACATTAATAGTTCACCATATTGATACTGAATATCGGGCTGATACGGATCTTGTTTTATAAGGGATTCTATTACCGGAATAGCTTTCTCAGGCATATTCATCGCTAAATATTCATTATATAAACTCTTTTTAGCTTCAAGGTCGGCTGGATTTTTTTGCGTATATTTTTCAAGATAAGTCACTCTTTCCGGTGGAGATAATTGATTGTACTCTTCCTGAGTCAATTTCTTGGGACCACCACAATAGGTCATCAGCAGGGCAAGCATTATCGACAGTGCCGGCAGGAAGAATTTTTTCATGGGACGTGCTCCAATATTTTTGACAGTAAATATAAACATTTTCATCAAATTATGACAAAGACTTTTTCAATCAATTTGTTTCTTTTAATTGTTCGATCTTTTTTTGGGCTTCTTTCTTTAATTCCACCAATATACCAGGCCGATCGATGATTTCCTGGTACATGCGAATGGCATCATTTTTTCGTCCTAATTTTTCATAGGCCTGACCGGAATAATAGAGAGCACTGGCTTCCCACTGCAATTTGGTCTGTTTGGAAAGCAGAGGAATCTTTACAAACTCACGGATAGCGTTCTCATATTGCCCCGCATTGAAATAGGCTTCTCCAATGTAAAATTGTATTTCCGGCTCCTGCTCACTATTCGCCTCGAATTTTAAATTTTTTAAATGTTATACAGCCTCAGAGTATCGATTCAAATTCGTCATCGCCATACCAATCATAATTTTCTTGTCAATTACATCCACAGCCTGCGGAAACTCTTCGACATAATTTCTGGCCTGGCTTAACACGCCGTCCCATAAACCCAAATCACGATAAATCGAGATCAAATTAGACAGCGCCCGTTGACGAACTTCCGGTTCACGCGCCATCTCCACTGCTTTTTGAAAAGCACCCACTGCTAATTCTCTCTTCTCTGCCCGATAGTATAAACCTCCCAGGGTTATAAAAATATTCGCCTTTAAGGTACTATTGGGATATTTTTCGCTGAATCCAGAGAGAATCTCCATTGCCTTATCCACTTTATTCAATGTCGTATATGTAAGACCAAGATAATATTCCGCGTCATCCGCAAAATCTGTCTTGCGATATTTGGTTATTACGGTTTCAAACCGTTTAATCGCAACGTCAAAATTTTTATTCAGGTAATAATATTTCCCTACTTCAAATTCACATTCAGCCAGATAATTTTCGTAACCAGCTTCCTTTTTAAAATCTTTTTGAAAAAGACTGAGTTTATTTTCGTATCCCTTTAAATTACCTTGATTAATCAAACAAACCATCTCACGGGACTGATAAAGAATTTTCAGTTTGGGGTCATCAGTTTTAGCGACCAGCTTGCTATACAATACCTGCGACTTTTCGTAGTCTTTACGTTCAAAGTATATATCGGCAATTTTCGCGGTAGCTTGAAAAAAAAACGGCGATCCTTCATTTCGAGCAATCGGTTGCAAATGCAGTAATGCGCCTTCTTTATCTCCCTCACTGATCGTCATATCTGCCAGTATGAACAAACATTCTTCAACATATTTGCCTTGCGGATTCAGATGTAAATACGTTAACAGATTCTGCCGCGCTTCCCGATACTGATCGAGATAGTAGCGTGCCTTACCATTAAAGAAGTAAAATTCCGGTTCTTTCATAACTCTTAATTTCCGCAATATCAAATCGCTGGATAATTCAATGCCTTTTAACGAAGGTTCAGTGTAGTCAATTACTGCCTGGTAGTCCGTTGCCAGCAGATAGACTTCCGGAATTCGTGTCCTGGCTGCTATCGCTGCAAGTGAATAATTGTACTGCTCCCGTAATTTTGACCAAAACTGGGCGGCCAGCTGATAATTACCTTTATTCTCATTGATCTTCGCTAATAAGCCAAGGGCATTAGCCCGCAGAGGATGTTTATCAATATTCAGCAGAAATTCTTTTAAGATTTCTTCTGCTTGATCCAAATTTTTCTGGTCGTAATAAATCTTACCACTGAGATAATAGGCTTCCCCCGCCAGAGATTTTCGAGGGGACTTTCTTAATTGGCTGAGTTCCAGTAATGCTTTATCGATATTCTGCGAATCAAAATACAGATTAGCCAGCGTGAAACGAACCTGATCAGCGAATCTGGAAGATGGATAGTTTTCGACAAAACGTTCCCAGAATTGAATTTGCTTGGCGGACGGTAAATTCTTAGCGGTATCAGAGGCAATTGTTTCCTGTATGAAATAGTACATCAGGCTATCAGGATTTTCAACTCTGGAGATGTAGTTCATAGCATTTTTAAATTCAGTAAGTGCCTGTCGGCGTTCAGCTCGGTCATCTTTCCCCTCAAACCGTCTTAACTCAGCTAAACGACGATACCCTTCACCTTTGAGAAGATACGCCTCACCTAAAATAGCTGAATCGGAACTGCTGGTGATCAGTTCATTCACCATTGTCTTTGCTTCATCAAAATCATTTAAATGCAGAAGATAGACACGCGCTAGATCCAGCTTTAGCCTCTGTTTATCCTCCTGGGCCAGGATCCTTCCCATTAATTTAGCTAACTTATTCACCCCGTCCTTTTGATCGATTAAATAATAATTTTGAATTATGCGAAGATAATTCTGAGCCGAATCTATTTTACTGGAGCAGTAAAAACTATTCATTAAATCCTGAAACTTGAGGTAAGCATTCTCATACATCGCTTTTCGAAAATAATTCTTGGCCAGCAAATACAGCCAAAGATCGCGGGCAGGATAATTCGGTATCTCCACCAGCAGTTTACGATACACATTCTCAGCATCAACCAGACGGTCGTTGGCCAGGGCGGCATAAAAAAGATCATTTAAAATGTCATCTTTGCCGGGATAATCCGCATAATCCTGCAAAAAAGTCTGCAATATCTCCTGTCCCTGTTCATATTGCTTTTTAAATAAATATAATCTACCCAGCTGTCGTTTACTTTCTATAAACATATCTGCCGCTATCTGTGGGGCGGCGGGATTTTCCAGAATTTTCTTAAAGTATGTCTCACTCTGCTCATATTTCTCTTCCTGGAAATATACCACGCCAGCGTAAAAATTTGTTTGCAAAAGCAGAGTGTCATTTATACTGGTAGTAGAAATGGATTCCAGGCTTTTTCGAGCCAGATAAAAATTATCCTGCAGGAAATAGGCAGCAGCCAGGGCGAGGTGCAGGCGAGCCTTTTGGTCCTGGTTCTTATACTTAGGCATATTTTCATTGATCAGTTTAATGGCCGTTTCAAAATCGCCGCTTACGACCATGATTTCACTTAATCGAAGCAAAGCGGTGAAAGCCGCCGAAGAAGACGGGTATTTGGTAATAACCGTATTATAATTTTCTTTGGCTCTCTCAACCTGTCCCAGTCTGCTATAAAGGTGACCTATTCCCAGGTAAGCCTGCGCCAAAAGCGAAGATTCAGCTCCTGATTTTAATACTTTTTCATATTCACTAAGGGACTGATCGTAGTTATGCTTTTCCATTAAAAGAGCCGCATACAAAAGACGACCGTTAGGATAAATATTGCTATCCGGATATCGATCCAGAAAATCTTTCAGGGTCAATTCTGCTTTTGGAATATTTTTCTCTTTAAAATAAATAGAAGCAGCCTGAAATAAAGCCAGCGGTGCCTGTGGATGCTGAGGATAAAGTACTTTGACCGTCTCATAGCATCTGGCCGCTTCCGATACTTTTTGCAGCTTCAGATAGGAATCACCCGCTTTCTGCCAGGCCTCAGCGGCTCGATTGTGATCCGGATATCGCACAGCCATATCCTGAAATTCAACTCGAGCATTCTCGAAATCTTTCGAATGATAAAGTGAAAGACCTAAATAAAATTTTGCTTCTGGTACTCGATCACTACTGGGATATTTATTCACAAATAAACTAAATTGTTGAGCAGCGATGTCATAAAAACCTTCATTATACAGTTTCAGAGCATAAGAAAAATCATCACTCTCACCATACCGCTGAGCAATCACCATTGATACTAAAACGCATAGCATCAATGCGATAAAGGATATTTTCTTCATGAGCTACTCCCGGTTTTCAAGTAATGTTAAATTCGCATATTCGGCAATAAGTTTCTTAATACTTGAATTTTCAAACTGAATGGTTAATTTCGTTCCCATGCTGGATGCTTCCACACCCAGGATTTGACCATCACCGAAAACCTGGTGATGAACCGACTGTCCAATTTTAAACTCACTATTTTCATCGGGTAAATTTTCTCTATACCTTTGCATTTTCCGCTCCGATGGCGGAAAAAGATGAAGTGACTGGCGACTGGTCTGCCTGTGATCCAATCGGGAAACCTTGACTAATTCAGCCGGAATTTCTTTGAGGAACCTTGAGGGAACATTCCAAAAAGTACCGCCAAAATCTTCTCGGCCAAAACGATGTCTGGTCTGCGTATGAATCAAATACAAACGTTCTTTTGCGCGGGTCATTCCCACATAAAACAAACGTCGTTCTTCTTCCAATTCTTCTATTTCCGCGGAATTTCGGCCCAGGGGCAGTAATCCTTCTTCCAGGCCGGTGACAATCACTACTGGAAACTCCAGGCCTTTTACACTGTGCAGGGTCATCAGAGTAACTAAAGGTTTATCGGGATCCCAGCGATCAATATCGGTTAGCAGGGAGATTTCATCCAGGTAGGAGATCAAACTATTCTGCTGTGATCTGTTCTGCACAAAAATTTCGATACTGTTGAGCAATTCATTAATATTTTCCAGACGATTCTCATCTTCGATGAGGTTGGTTTTCTCATAAATCGATTTTAGTCCGAACTCATCAATAACCGCTTTGGTGATTTGATAGGCATTTAATTTCTCAAGTTGTTCACGATAATTTTCCATCGCTTGATAAAAGTCCTGCAACGCTTTAGAAATATGAGGTTTGAGCTCGGTTAACTGGTCAATTCCTGCCAGCACCTGATATAAAGGTATTTGCATTTCCGAAGCATAATCGCTCAGAATTTTCAAACTACCAGGACCCACTCCCCGTGAAGGGAAATTTATTATTCGCAACAGGCTCACCGAATCCTGCGGATTTACCAGAACTTTTAGATAAGCCAGGATATCTTTAATTTCCTTTCGTTCATAAAATTTGATTCCCCCTACAATGGTATAGGGAATACCGGCCACTCGCAATTGCTCTTCCAGGGCCCGGGATTGGGCATTAGTACGATACAAAACAACAATCTCCTTTAGAGAGGTATGATTTTTCAATTCCTCATTTTTGATAATTTCTACTACCTGTCGACCTTCACTGATTTCATCTGCTGTCTGAAAAACTTTAATCAAATCACCTCTGGCTTTTTGGCTCCATAAATTTTTTCCCAATCGAATCTCATTTTTTGACACCACCGCATTGGCGGCATTCAGAATGGTTTGAGTGGAACGATAATTTTGTTCCAATCGGATGATTTGGCACTTTGGATAGTCTTTCTCAAAATTTAAAATATTATTGAGATCCGCCCCTCTCCAGCGATATATGCTCTGATCTTCGTCCCCCACCACACATAAATTATGGTGTTTTTTCGCTAATAATTTAATCCAGTAATATTGGGCTTTATTGGTATCTTGATACTCGTCGACCAAAATAAAGCGAAATCGTTCCTGGTATTTTTCTAAGATCGTGGGATGAGCGGTAAAGATTTCAATAGGTTTGATGATTAAATCATCAAAGTCAAACGCATTATTTCGGTGAAGGGCGACCTCGTATTCCCAAAATATTTTGGCGATCTGTTGACTGCGAAAATCGTGAGCTGATTTTTCAAATTGACGGGCATCTAACAGCCTATTCTTCGCATTGCTGATCACATATTGTACTTGAGATGGCGTCAAAGTTTCTTTACTGATATTCAAAAAAGCCATGATGCGCTTAATCTGGCTCTCCTGATCTTCCGTATCATAAATCGTAAAATTAGATTGATATCCGATATGCTTCGCTTCATAATGCAGTATCCGGGCTGAAATAGAATGAAAAGTCCCGATCCATAGATTTTGGACGGACATACCCAACAATTTTTCCACCCGACTTTTCATTTCATTGGCGGCTTTGTTGGTAAAAGTAACTGCCAAGATCTGATCGGGTTGGGCATGCTGCTGTTCCAGTATATAAGCAATTCGATGAGTTAACACGCGGGTTTTGCCACTCCCTGCTCCCGCTAAAATCAACATGGGACCAAAAACATGGGTCACAGCCTCACGTTGAACTGGATTTAAATCTTTCAGACTACTAAATTTTGACATTTTTGAAAACTGGTCTATTTATTATCAAGGAAAAATTTATTCACTAAACTTACTATATAAAAGTGATTTTAAGGAAAGAAGACTTCACAACGAATCATACTTAATCAATTTAAAAAGAGAGAAATAAAAATTACGCTATTTCCTGCAATCGTTACTGCCATAAATTATAGGTCATGGTGATAGAAGATTATCAGATATCAATTTAATGAATTTCATTTCCGTTACCAGGATAATAAATTTTACGAAAAAATAAAAAAGGGTATTCATCTATGTCTGATCAGCAGATATTTTCTAAGAAGACCGGTTCTGCCATAGCCATTGATCTGGCCGCCTTTGTTATTATTGTTGCCGGGATGAAAGCTGCCAGCACTTTACTGGTTCCTTTTCTTTTTTCCTTATTTATCTCTATTATCTGCTTTCCCCCGTTTTTTTGGTTACAAAGAAAAAGAGTCCCTAAGGGGATTGCCCTGATTATTATTATTCTGGGAATTTTAACGGTGGGATTTTTAGTGGGTGCTCTTATTGGAACTTCTATTAATCAATTTACCAATAACTTACCCATCTATGAAAAGATACTGGAAGAAAAAACGAATATCATGGTAAATTGGTTGACGAAAATGGGGATTGAGATCCCTTCTGACCAATTATTTTCTTCTTTTAGCCTGAAGGAACCTCTGGCTTTAATGGCGAATTTATTGAAATCGGTGACAAATGTGCTGACCAAAACCGTTTTGATTTTAATGATCGTCATCTTTGTATTATTAGAAGCCGCCGATTTTCCTGGAAAATTAAGAGTGATCTCCCAAAATCCAGAGAAATCCATTGGCAATTACCTTACGATCAATAATAATATTAAAAGATACGTCTTCATTAAAACCATGCTAAGTTTATCTACTGGAATTGGTGTTTTCGTTTGGTTACTTATCTTAAAAATTGATTACGCCTTGTTATGGGGAATGCTGGCTTTTCTGTTAAATTTTATTCCCAATATCGGATCAATCATTGCCGCCATTCCTGCTATTCTATTAGCCCTCATCCAATATGGATTTGTTTCAGCTGGATTGGTAACAATTGGATATCTTGTGATTAATTTTATTTTTGGAACACTATTAGAGCCAAAACTGATGGGAGAAGGTCTGGGTTTATCAACTCTGGTTGTTTTTCTATCCCTCATCTTCTGGGGCTGGATACTGGGTCCTTTCGGCATGTTGCTATCCGTTCCCTTAACCATGGTTGCTAAAATCGTTCTGGATAATTATCAGGATACTCGGTGGATCTCCATTCTTTTAGGATCTTCCAAGTCACCAAAGACATCGAGCTAAGAAAACAAAGTTTCCTCTCTGGGTGGATATGAAAGATCCTTGTAAAATCAGAGTGGAGAAAATTTTAAAAAGAAACACGAAAGAATAATTTTTCTGCCAGAAGAAATCCGATGATGCTTTATATCATTTATTTTGCTGCTCTTTAGAAC
>CAYMXZ010000143.1:0-9129 GCA_964394475.1 uncultured Caldithrix sp.
CATTTAAACCGTTCGCGAATCATGAGCTTGCGGGAAGTTTTATTCGTACTCAGAGCGGGGTGAGTGAAGCCCGATATCAATTTGGAGAATGGACAGATCAACTGGCTGAAGGACCTATTTATGAAACACGCTCTTTACTTTATACTGAACGCTTTTTAAGTTCTTCCCAATTAAGGGGACAACATTATTTCTCCCCTTTGCTTAAAACGACGGTCGAGTGGAATCTTTCGTTTTCTTCTACCAAACAGGATGAACCCGATTTGCGTTTCTTCAGTAATGAATACCGGGTAGAAGAAAATAATGGAGTTCTCGATACCGCCTATGCCATTAATAATTCTCTTTATAATAATCCTACCCGATTCTGGCGCGATCTGGTAGAAGATAATGCTACTTATAGTGTCGCTTTTTCCATACCGTTTAGCCAGTGGAATCGCCTGAACGGCCGAGTCAAGCTTGGAGCATCTTATATTGATACGGATCGGCAATTCCGCGAAAGGCGATTTGAATTCCGACAATATGCCAGTGATCCTTACGACGGTGATCCAATTGAGTTTTTCTCACCCGAAAATATCGGCATCATTGACAGCACGAATGGACGTTACTCTTTCGGAAATTATATCAGTAACCAATCGACACTCCGCAGCAATTATAATGGTGAACAAAAAATTTCAGCCGGTTTCTTATTGCTGGAATTGCCATTAGCAAAAGATATAAAACTGGTCGGAGGTGCCCGTTTTGAAACCACCCGCATGAGTATCATCAGTCAGGACACTGCCGCTCAAAAGGGTTATTTAAATAATGACGATTGGTTGCCCTCCCTGTCGATCATTAAAAATATTAATGACGAAATGAATATTCGCCTGGCGTATGGGAAAACTCTGGCTCGACCGACTTTTAGAGAAATGGCTCCCTATACCACGTTTGAATTTATGGGTGATTATTTATATGAAGGAAATGCTTCTTTGCAAAGAACCTTGATTAACAATTTTGACTTGCGCTGGGAATGGTTCACCCGCCCCGGTGAAATTTGGGCGGTCAGTGCCTATTATAAACAATTTGATAATCCCATTGAACGAACGGTTGACCCTCGAACCAAAACGATTCGCTATAGCAATGTTGATAATGGATTAGTCTATGGTATAGAATTCGAAACCAGAAAGAGAATGGATCAATTATGGAAGGTTTTAAAATATTTTGATCTGGGTGGAAATGTATCGGTTATATATTCCAGAGTTGAAATAACGGCTGAAGAATATGATTTGATTAAAAAATTTGATCCTGATGCCGGTAATACCCGACCGTTATATGGCCAATCGCCGTATATTGTGAATGTAGAGTTAGGATTCCATCATCCCACTATAGGCACTTCTGCCAATCTTTATTATAATGTTGCGGGAAGCAGGCTATCAGAGGTAACACTGGGAGCCGCTCCGGATATTTTCGAACAACCCTTCCACCAGCTGGATTTTTCACTGAAACAAAAAGTATGGAGATCACTCTCCATGAGCTTTGCCATCAAAAATATTCTTGGCTCAAGTTTGAAGAAAAGTCAAGAATTTAAAGGAAAAGAATACATTTATCAGCAGTATCAAATTGGTCAAAAGTATTCCTTTAGCCTTTCGTACAGTCTATAATTTTGAATAGCAGTGTAACAGAAATAGCGGTCTTTTATTATTAAATAGGTATAATAAAACAATCGGAGGAGATTTATGAAGTATTTTCAGGTAATGTTAGTGCTAATGCTAATTCCCTTATTCATAATGGCTCAAACCACGGATGTGGGCAAGCCGCGGAAGATCGTGAATGATGGGAGTATCAATGCGGGTCAGAATGTGTATTGGTCGAAGGATACGGTGTATGTGATGGATGGATTTGTGTATGCGGAAAGCGGAGCGGTGTTGACCATTCAAGCCGGGACGGTGGTGAAGGCGTTGGAGACGCCGAGCACGGGAGATATAGCGTCGGCGTTGATCATTGCTCGGGGGGCCCGTCTGTATGCGGAAGGGACGGCGAACGAGCCGATCATCTTCACCAGTGAGTACGATAGTGTGGCGTTGGTGGACTATGATCCCAATGATGGGGTAGATTATGTCACCGATCGGGGGTTATGGGGAGGCGTTGTGGTGTTAGGTCGAGGGGTATTGAACATTGCCTCGGAGGCGCTGGTGGAAGGATTGCCCAATGATCCGCGGGCGTTTTACGGGGGCAATGATGACGGCGATAACTCGGGCGTGATACGGTATGTCTCGATTCGATACACGGGGATCACGGTGGAGGCCAATAAGGAGTTGCAGGGCTTGACGCTGGGCTGTGTGGGTTCCGGGACGGTGGTGGAATATGTGGAGTCGTTTAATAGTGATGATGATGGGTTTGAGTTTTTTGGTGGGACGGTGAATATACGGTATTTGGTGAGTGCATTTAATTCGGATGATTCATATGATTATGATCATGGATTTCGGGGTAAGGGTCAATTTTGGTTTGCGATCCAGAAGGGAGACGATGGGAATCGTCTGGGAGAGTATGATAGTGGAGATGCGGGGTCGTTGACGGCCACGCCGTTGGCCCAGCCGGTGATATATAATGTGACTTATATTGGGTCGGGAGCGAATTCGGGGAATACCCTGAATGATTTTGGGTTGATATACAAGGAGTATGGCGGTGGGGAGCATTACAATGGGATTTTCATGGATTTTCGTGGGCAGGCGGTAAAGGTAGATTCCGGGGCTGGAGAGACCAGTTACAATCGCCTGCTGAACGGTGGCATCAAGCTGGAAAATAATATCTGGTTTAAAGCTCCCGGGTTAACCCTCGCGGATATGGTGGGACAAAAATTCGTGCGTAACTATCTGGCGAATAATAATAATTATATTGTTAATCCGCAATTACGCGGTGTAAGTCGAACCAATAATAATGGTCTGGATCCACGACCTGCGCCTGGAAGTCCAGCAATAACTTCTAACCTTAAACCTTATCCGAATGACCCGTTTTTTACTCAGGTAAATTATATGGGCGCTTTCGATCCTTCCACCGAAGGAACCTGGGTAGAAGGGTGGACAGCTCTATATCAAAATAATATCATCGGCAGAGTTACCATTCAGCCAACCACGGATGTGGGCAAGCCGCGGAAGATCGTGAATGATGGGAGTATCAATGCGGGTCAGAATGTGTATTGGTCGAAGGATACGGTGTATGTGATGGATGGATTTGTGTATGCGGAAAGCGGAGCGGTGTTGACCATTCAAGCCGGGACGGTGGTGAAGGCGTTGGAGACGCCGAGCACGGGAGATATAGCGTCGGCGTTGATCATTGCTCGGGGGGCCCGTCTGTATGCGGAAGGGACGGCGAACGAGCCGATCATCTTCACCAGTGAGTACGATAGTGTGGCGTTGGTGGACTATGATCCCAATGATGGGGTAGATTATGTCACCGATCGGGGGTTATGGGGAGGCGTTGTGGTGTTAGGTCGAGGGGTATTGAACATTGCCTCGGAGGCGCTGGTGGAAGGATTGCCCAATGATCCGCGGGCGTTTTACGGGGGCAATGATGACGGCGATAACTCGGGCGTGATACGGTATGTCTCGATTCGATACACGGGGATCACGGTGGAGGCCAATAAGGAGTTGCAGGGCTTGACGCTGGGCTGTGTGGGTTCCGGGACGGTGGTGGAATATGTGGAGTCGTTTAATAGTGATGATGATGGGTTTGAGTTTTTTGGTGGGACGGTGAATATACGGTATTTGGTGAGTGCATTTAATTCGGATGATTCATATGATTATGATCATGGATTTCGGGGTAAGGGTCAATTTTGGTTTGCGATCCAGAAGGGAGACGATGGGAATCGTCTGGGAGAGTATGATAGTGGAGATGCGGGGTCGTTGACGGCCACGCCGTTGGCCCAGCCGGTGATATATAATGTGACTTATATTGGGTCGGGAGCGAATTCGGGGAATACCCTGAATGATTTTGGGTTGATATACAAGGAGTATGGCGGTGGGGAGCATTACAATGGGATTTTCATGGATTTTCGTGGGCAGGCGGTAAAGGTAGATTCCGGGGCTGGAGAGACCAGTTACAATCGCCTGCTGAACGGTGGCATCAAGCTGGAAAATAATATCTGGTTTAAAGCTCCCGGGTTAACCCTCGCGGATATGGTGGGACAAAAATTCGTGCGTAACTATCTGGCCGCAGCAAACAATGTGGTGGCCGATCCACTCCTCAGCGGTATCAGCAGAGAGAATAATAATGGCCTGGATCCTCGCCCAATATTGAATGGACCGGCTTATACGTCAAACCGCAAGCCAATTCCAGCGAATGATCCTTTCTTCAAAGATGTGAATTATATCGGTGCCTTTGGAAAGGAAAACTGGATGGACAAATGGACTGCCTTAAGTCATAATAATATTGTTGGCAATATCTTTACCAGCATTGATTCTAAAAAATCTGTGACCACCGTACAAAGTTATGAGTTGCTACAAAATTATCCTAATCCATTCAATCCAGAAACTCAGATTACTTTCATTTTACCCAGAGCTGGTAAAATATCGCTGGCCATCTATAATGTGCTTGGACAAAAAGTGGCGATTCTGGCAGATGGTTTTTACCTGGCTGGCACTCACCGGTTAACCTGGAATGCTTCGAACCTGGCCAGTGGAATTTATTTTTATCAGTTAGAAACAGATTCGAAAATATTGACTCGTAAAATGATGGTGATGAAATAATTCTCATTTTTTGATTGACCTCTGGGATGTTAGTTCCCGTACGACTGGGGCGATGTGATCTGGTGTTCGCATCGCCCTGGTTTTTTATAATTCGTCTGATTTCCAGAGGGGAAGAAAACCCGCAAGTTCCACGATGCGCTGACCTTCGGAGCTTATTGTCCAATCGATAAATTCCTTTGCTAATCCAGATGGTTTTTGAATGGTATAGAGATACAAGTAGCGTGAAAGCGGATAAAGATCGTATCGTACATTTTCTATTGAAGGGTTAATACCGTTTACCTGAATATGAAATTCGGGTGGACCAAAAGCCATTCCGCCGTATCCAATCGCATAAGGATTTTTTTTGATTTCTCTGATAATCGCTTCAGTTGAATCAACGGTTCGAGCACTGGCAACATAAGATTGAAATTCAAGAATGTATTCCTGAAAGTAAAAATATGTTCCCGAGTCCGAAGATCGAATGAGTACCTGAATGGTATGATCCTCTCCACCTACTTCCTGCCAGTTAGAGATTTCTCCGGAGAATATTTGTTTCAGCTGTTTGATGGTCAGATTTCGAACTGGATTTTTGGGATTGATGTAAATGCTCAATGCGTCTCTCGCAATGATTGAATAAACGCCCAGCCGGCGATATTTTCTGGCAATGATTCTGGTTTCGGCGGGATTGATAACCCGGGAAGCCGCGCATATCTCCGCTTTCCCTTGAATCAAAGCCTTTATTCCGCTTCCCGTACCTCCACCGTCCACTTGAATAAAAATGCCAGGATGCTGCTTCATAAATTCAATTGCCAAATTTTGCATCATGCGGTGCATCGTATCAGATCCTTTAATTCGTAACGATGGGATGGGCTGATTCGGTTTTAAAAAACAATGGAAAATGAACAGAGGGAGTAGGATAAGGCTGAAACAAATGGATTTGAATAAATTCATCTTACTGACTTTCAAATTTTGCTGGAGGAGAAATGGCACGATAAGGAACACCTACATTCCAGACTGGCTTCTGCTTGCAATTGGCCAGTAACCAGATGAAATACGACAGCAATTGGACATGTTGCTTACTTGCCCCAAAATGAAGGGATTGATGTAAGTCATCAAAAGGGGTGTGATAGATATTCTCGATCCAATCGATAAATTTTCTTTGCGCTTGTTGGTAGGTATAATTTTGTAAACTAAATCCGTCCATGATAATCAAGGCTGGGATACCTGCTTGAGCGAAAGCAATTTGATCCGAACGTGAGAATGATTCAGTCGTCGAAAAAGATGCCGGTAAAGGGCTCACGGCAAGATCCATCTGAGCGGCAGCTTCTTCAAGATAGACACCCAGGCTGGATAAATCGCTTCCGACTCCGATGACATCCCGAAAGAAATCGGTCATCGCCAAACCATCAATATTCACATTCGCAATAGTTTGATGAAGGGGCTGCAATGGATGATCGATGTAGTAAATGGATCCTAACAACCCCTTTTCTTCTCCACATGTGAATAAAAAAATTAAAGATCGCCTGAGGTTGACTGAGGGCTGGCTAAATAGTCGTGCTAATTCTAACCCACCGGCTACTCCCATTGCATTGTCGGCTACCCCGTTGTAAATGGAATCACCGGAAATTATCGGGCCAATTCCCAGATGGTCATAATGCGCGGATATAATAATATAGGTATCTTTTAATTCCTGATCGGTGCCGGAAATCATACCAGCGATATTACTGGCCATAAAATCGCGCTCAATATATTCACCTTTAAAAGATAAACGAGTACTTAAAGGAAAACTTCTTAGTTTATTTCTGGCGGCTAAATTTTTTATCTGTATCAAAGATAATTGCGAATTTCTGAATAATTTTGCGGCTTCTCGGGGATGAAGAATCACGCTTAAGTGTCCACTGATGTTATAAGCCAGAGTAATATCTTCAAAGGCAAATTCTCGTTTTAACCTTTCCCATTTTATCTCAAAATTTTCTGGCTCAGTCGGAATCATTATACTTCCCAGAGCTCCTTGAGCAAGAGCGAGTCGCTGTTTGGATTCCAGCAAGGAGTAGATGGTTTTGTCGTACCCTGCGAAATAAGAGGGATCTTCAGAGATAGGTTCCCCCTCCAGAAAGACCACTATTTTGCCCCGTACATCCAGAGCACGATAATCATTGTAATCATATTCCGGAGCGATAATGCCATACCCAACAAAAACCAACGGGACGGCGATGGGCACAAAAGTTTGAGCACCTGTTTTGTACAACAAATAATCTGTTCCCGGCATAAAATCATGGACTTGATTATTTTTATAAAATAGTCGTAATTGGCATTCGTTGGTAGGAATACTGCCATGCATGGGAATCTTCTGAAAAAAACTATTATTTATCCCCAAAGGGATCAATTGATATTTTTCCATCTGTTGCGCAATATACCGGGCAGCTTTTTCTCCCCCACGACTTCCTGTGCTCCTTCCTTCTAAAGAATCGTGTCCAAGAACAGAAATATGTTTCTGCAAAGAATCAATCGAAATTAACTCACCAATTTGGGTGGGAAAAGCATCTGGAAGGGAAGCAAATAAAAAAAGAACCCACCACAAAATTCCAACCACAGTTAACGTCTGGATGATAGCAGGATTTCTAAAAATTAATTTCTTTTTTTTCACGACTTAATTTAGACTGAATTTGATTTGAGATTCTCTTATCATTTGCATTCATCAATACCATACCCGCTCAACTGAGAAAGATACATCAAAATTTAAACTGAATTACACCAAAATGTAACATAGAAGTTCTATTTTTGAAAAAAAATTAGATGTTAGCCTATGGATTGGTATCTTCCTATTAAATATAAAACAACTGAGCCGGTATTTATTCTCAGTGAGGACTTTCGTCAACATCAACTTTGGATGCGATTGTTGCAAAAATATTTTCGAATCAATTTAGAAACCCAGTTTTGTGCACTCATTGAATTGTACCAGAAAAGCGGATTGGCAACTATCCCTGATCTTACAATGACACCGGATGCTACACTCCTGTATTTAAAAAAGGCTTTAATTTTACTTAATTGGCATGAAAAATATGGAGTAAATTTAGATATCACATTAATTAAAGAAAATGGTGAATCACTGACTATTCCTGAACTCTTGCAGAGTATCTATAAGCAACTCAATAAAAAATTAAAATATTTACGCTGGGGAGCTTTTTCGAACAATTATTTGTCCTGTTTGCCAGAAATATTAACACTGTTTCCCAAAGCCCAGTTTATTCAGATCAATGAAGATCATACTCCCGGTGAATTATCATTCCTTTTTGAATTTGAACATCCATTGGAAGAATGGATTTTTGCGAATCTTGAATCCTCAAAAAATTATTTTAAGGCCAAAAAGTATATCTCCAGTCCACAACTTGTTGCTTTTGATGCTGAAAGTCTGCTGGAAAAGCCAGCGGAAACTGTTGACATATTAATTCAATTTTTGCAAATCGCTGACTCTGGACGTCAACTTTATCGTTTTATTATGAACAATATTCAGAAAGAGTTGATTTCTGGTTCTCCGATAGCCAATCAACAAATACGTTGAATTCGTTGAAATTTTCCGTTTCATCTTTTTGCCAGGTCGGTAGATAAGGGTGAGTAAAAAAAAATATTTTACCCGGCGTAGTTATTTATGATTATTTTACGATTCAAAAAATAGATGACCTGAAATTGAAAAATTGATTTAATCGAAAAGAGAGACTCATGCTAAAATCGACGAAATTTAATCGCGCATTTTTATGGTTTTCTTTTGTTTTAAGTGTCACATTTATTTTTAGTACCTCACAATCGAACCACCAGGTAAAAAATGTGATCTTTTTCATTGGAGATGGAATGGGCATTTCCCATATCGTTGCCACCCGAATCTATGAACAGGGGCTGAATGCTCACTTTGCTATTGAGAAAATGCCGGTAACCGGTTTTGTTACCACCCATTCGGTGGATAAATTGATTACCGATTCTGCGGCTGGTGCTACTGCAATGGCTACCGGCTTTAAAACCCAGAATGGGATTATTGGTCTTTCCCCTGATTCTCTCATTCTTTACAGTATTTTAGAAGCTGCGCGAGATATGGGATTAAACACCGGTCTCATCGCTACCTCTTCCATTACCCATGCCACTCCCGCCGGATTTGCCGCCCATGTCATATCGCGCCAGCAGGAGGATGTGATTGCCTCCCAACTGCTGGCTGCTCGAATTCCTTTAATAATGGGTGGGGGAAAAGCATTTTTTATCCCCCAATCGGATTCGCTCAGCCAGCGAAAAGATGATAGAAACCTCATTGCTGAAGCTTCCTCTCAGGGATATCAAATTGTAGAAAATAAAAATCAATTGCAGTCTAATATTAAACTACCTTTATTGGGTTTATTCGCCACCGAAGCACTCAGTCATCAATCCACCGAACCATCCTTAAAAG
>CAYMXZ010000144.1:0-9081 GCA_964394475.1 uncultured Caldithrix sp.
CCGTACGTCCGGTGGTGTGAGAAGTCGAGGGGCACAAGCCCCTCACTTACTCGATGCGCAGGATAACAGAATTAGACATTATCTCCCTTTTCAGCCCAAATCACCATCAGATGAACAATAACCTCAACGGCTTTCATCATATCCTGAATAGAAATCCATTCCCGCTTGCTGTGAAAATTATGTCCTCCTGTGAAAATATTGGGAGTAGGCAAACCCATATAAGATAATCGGGCTCCGTCAGTTCCGCCCCGTATTAAGGAAATGTGGGGAGTTAAACCGGCTCTTTCAATTGCCTCTTGCGCATAGCCTGTGACATGGGGATATTGATCTAAAATATAGCGCATGTTGCGATAGGATTCTTCTACCTTGAAATCTCCACTGGCTTTTGGATATTTTTTTAAAATTCGTTGAAATAAATTTTTCAGATATTTTTCTTTTTCTTTCAGGCCTTCTACCGTAAAATCGCGAATTAAAAATTTAATAGTAGACTCTTCCACATTGCCGTTAAAAGAATTGGGATGAACATACCCCTCTCGCTTTTCGGTGGTCTCAGGAGACATTCTGTCCCTGGGTAACTTCGAGATGAGCTCTGCCGCAATTTTAATAGAATTAACCATTTTGTCTTTTGCATAGCCCGGATGAATATTTATGCCTTTGATGGTAATAACCACACTATCAGCACAAAAAGTTTCTATCTCCAATTCGCCGGCTGTTTCTCCATCAATGGTATAGGCGTATTTTGCTCCAAATTGTTTGATATCAAAATATTTTGTTCCCTGACCCACTTCTTCATCCACTGTAAAGGCGATCTTGATTTCCCCATGCCGATAGTGGGGATTATTTATAAAAAATTCCAGGGCTGTCATAATTTCGGCGATTCCTGCCTTATTATCAGCTCCCAACAGCGTGGTCCCATCCGAAGTTATGATATCGTGTCCCAGACAATTTTTTAAAGCCGGGTCAGTTTCGGGATTAAGCAGTTGACCCTGGTCCTTAGGAAGTCTTATTTCAGAACCTTGGTAGTTGTGGTGAATGATTGGATTAACTCCTGCTCCGGAAACATCCGGCGACGTATCAACATGGGCAATGAGTCCGATGGGCGGCACAACTTTATTATTGTCAGCTGGCAGATTGGACGGCAGAGTCGCAAAAACATACCCATGCTCAGTTAATTCAACATTGAATAATCCCAGCTGTTTCAGCTCATTCAACAGGAGTTCAGAAAGCATTAACTGTTTTTTAGTGCTGGGGTAAGTAGTTGAATTTTCATCGGATTGAGTATCTATCTTGACATATCGTATAAAACGTTCAACCATACTTTCACGGTTAATCTTCATCGCTCTTCCTTTCTTGGTATTATTTTTATTAAAATTGAAATTATGTACTCATTGAATAAATGTAATCCCGATTATTTTCAAATGAAACCCGGGAATTCTTATTTCGTAGAATGATAAGAAATTTTTTAAGGATAGAATATGGAAATATTTTTTGTTGTGCTGCTTGTATTGATTTTGCTGGTCGCAGCGAAGCTTCTTATCTGGCTGTTAAAGACCGGTATTTTTATGATCACCTTACCATTTAAAATCATTTTTGGGATTCTTGGTGCGATAGTTCTCTTTCTATTGGTTGCCACTCTCACCTTACCCTTGATCGTGATAATTTTAGTTCCGCTCATACCAGTTATTATCGTTGGTATAATAATAACGCTTTTGCTAAAACTTGCTTTTTGAACAGAAGCGGCACAAACTCTCGGCGTCAGATTCATTCGGTCGGGAATGCGTTGTTCTATAGGGACAAATCTTCTTGGAAAAAGCCAGTCAATTTTATCCTATTACCTTTTGGTATAAATCTGGAGATTATTTCGAAAAATTATCTGCAATTTGTTGGCTGATTATTCTGGTTAATCGGTCGATCGATTTTAGAACCGGTTTACTTAACTCGCTACCCAGATCCAGACGCTGCGGTTGGATCCCCAAAAAAAAGTCAGGAATAGACCGGAACTCATCCAGGAATTTTGTAATTAGTGCCAGAGAAAAGTTATGGGTAGAAATGGCAAAATGTTTGATCTCTTCATTTTGAAAAATTTTTACCTGACCGGCCATGGCACCCCAATTTATAGTGTCGATCCATAATCGGCTTTCCCCGGGCATGGCCATAATTTTTTGCAAGTAATTTTCAGGGTTTCCTCCGACTACTAAAGTATTCGGGTAACCCAATTTCTGGATGTTTTGAACAAGTAGAATTCCGGCCGCATCATCCCCGCGAAGTTCATTACCGATCCCGATAATAAGGGGTTTCATCTGCATGATTTGTTTCAATTGGTTGTGAATCATAATCATTGATCCAGAATGTCATCACTAAATATAGGATAGATAGGTAAAATAAAAAAGCCATACCTGAGAAGTTTTCGGTATGGCCATTTTAATAATTTTTTATTTTGTAAAAGTGGAAGCCATTTACATGGGCTTATCCCCATTCTTCTTTCAGCAATATATTTCGGCGGCAGGATGGACAGGTAATACGCACCACATCCCAGCGATCAATCGGTCGGTCAGATTCGCGAGGGGATTCCGAACTCATTTGAAATTCTTCTATCTTTGTTAGATACACTGTGGGATTTGAAAAGGCAATCGTGCCTAATTTTTCATACAAATACAGCAATTGTTTTTTGGGAGCAATTACTGCGCCGCAAATTTCGCACAATACCAATTCGTGTTCAATAATTTCCAGTGCCTCTTTTTCTTCAAAATAAGAAAGTTCATAGTGAGTGGTCAGCTGAATCCCTTTTTCAGTTGTGCAATGCAGATTACATTCGCCACAAAAAATGCAATTTCCATAATCGCATGTTAAGCGGCGTATTGGTTTATCCTCAAGGATAATATCTTCAACTTTAATGGCGCGAGCAGGACATACTTCGGCACACGCACCACAGCCAATGCAATATTCCTTAAAATATTTTGGTGCTGCTCTCAGATTGTCAGGTACAGGAGTCGGTACCTTGGGAAATGGATGGGTATAAGGTCCTTTTACCAGCGCCGTGATCGCTTCTTTTAATTCTCTAATTTTTGGTAGATACATCTCTAAGTCTCCGATGACTGATAAGCATTGTTAAATTTTCATTTCATTTCATTCGATTGGTTTTTGGGGAAAATCATCACGATAGCGATCCATGATGCTACCTTCCCATAGCGGAAATCCTGCTCGATGTGAACCACGAGAGATGGCATGGGCCGCCGCCGGTGCAGTGAGCAGGATAAAAATAGTGCAAAAAATAGCCTTAATGGAGATACTATTCCATCCAAAGTGAATAACAATAGCTACCAGGATCAAAATAGTTCCCAGGGTCACGCATTTCGTGGAGGCTTGCAGTCGATTGTAGATATCAGGGAAGCGAATTAAACCCACGCACCCTGCTAAATTGAAAAATACACCAAAGGATAAAAATATAATCACCAGATCACTCATCAAAAGTTCTCCCTTCTAAATATTTTGCTAAAGCGGTGGTTCCGATAAAAGATAACAAAGCCCATGAAATCGCCACATTCATGTAGAGATCTTTTCCGGTAAAAAGGGATAGTATAGCGCAAAATCCTACCATGAGAATCCCCAGAATATCGATGGCCACTGTCCGGTCGGGAGGAGTCGGTCCGGCTCCAACACGATATAAGCAGAGAAATGCACAAATTAAAAGAAGGATTAAAAATATTTCCATGTGAACTTCACCCTTTTTCTTTATTAAAAAATTTTTTAATCAAATACTTTTTTAAGATATTTTTCGAATTTTTTTACGATGATGTTTGTCTCCACTTCGGGATCTTCAGAGATGATATTAATCCAGTGCACATAAAGATGATCATCAATGAAATCTACGGTTAGCGTGCCGGGAGTGAGGGTAATCGAATTTGCCAGAAATGTCTTGGCGATCTCACTCTTCAGAGTCGTTTTTACTTTGACAATTCCGGGGCGGATGGGAATTTCAGGATGAAAAACTCGATAAGTAACATCCAGATTGGATTTGATTACTGCCCATAAAAAAACTGGAATATATAGCAGAAACCAAAACATCCGCACCGGGTGGAACATCTTAAAAATTTCCACCGGAAAAATGTCACTGAACAACAGGACAATGACTAGGGCAATTAAAAATCCTGCGATTACATCGGCGGGATGGATCGACCATACCAGAGCCATCCAGATGCCTAAAAGAAGTAAAAGTTCAATTATTCTTTTGCGCATACTAAAAACTCCTGCTTGCCTCACTGATTAATAATGTTTAATGAATCCTGATTTACCGAATCAGGGCATGGCGTACAGCAAGTACTTCGCTGGTTCAATCATAAGATCTCGCGCCGATTCCAGGATGGATGCCCCATACACCGGAAATAGGATTCCTAATGTCACGCATAATAACGCTAACAGAACCATACCCGAAACCATCAGTACCGGAACTTCTTTAATGTCCTGTAACTTTTTGGGAAGAACTCCAAATAAAGAATACTTTTGCACTTTCACAAAAGTAATTAAGGTCATAAAACTTATAAAAACCGTGACAATTGCCAGGAAATAGTAATGAGACTGAAAAAGAGCGACAATGATGATAAATTTGCTCCAGAATCCGTTAAAAGGAGGTACCCCAGATATCGACAATGCAGCAATTGAAAAGCTGGATCCAGTCCAGGGCATCTTTCGTATCAAACCACCTAATTGTTTTAATTGTCGAGTACCGGTGGTATATTCGAATGCACCGGAGCACAAGAAGAGAAGAGATTTAAATATGGCATGGTTGAGTAGGTGAAAAAGCCCCCCCAAAATTCCCAAAGGAGTGGCCAAACCAATGCCGATCATGACATAGCCCATCTGGCTGATGCTGCTATAAGCTAATAATCGTTTAAAATCCCACTGGCCAACTGCCAGAAATACGCCAACCACCATCGATAAAGCACCTAAAAACATAAGAATGGTTTTGATAATGGGTACTATTCCCAGAATGACAAAGAATATGCGAGCGACGCCGTAAATTCCCAGAGCTTTGATAATTAACCCCGATAACATGGCAGAGATGGGAGCAGGTGCAGATGGGTGAGCATCGGGAAGCCAGGCATGAAAGGGTACCATGGCTGATTTCAATCCGAACCCCATTAAAAATAAAGCGAACGTAAAGAAAAGGACATTTCGTGATATACCTTGTTGATGAATAACGGTGGATACATCGGCCATGTTCAACGTACCCGTGGCAGCGTAGAGCAAGGCAATGCCCAACAAAATGATGACGGAAGAAACACCCCCTAAAATCAGATATTTAAATGAAGCTTCTAACTCTTCGGCTTCGACCCCAAAAGCGACCAGAGCATAAGAGGCAATCGAAGCGATCTCAAGAAAAACGAACAGGTTGAAAAAGTCTCCAGTAAGAATTACTCCATTCATTCCGGCAATCATTAATAAATAAAGGGAATAGAATTTGTTCTGAGCGGTATATTGCTGCATGTAAGGGATGGCAAATAAAGTTATAGCCAGGGTAATGATCGACACAATCAGGATCAGCAGTTGACTGAGAGAATCCCATACTAAACTGATTCCCAGTGGGGGTTTCCAGCCTCCGACGGTGTATAAAAATGGTTCATGACCGAACATGAGCATCGTTAATCCCAGTAATAGAGCGATAACAAGTAAAGTAAGATACGGGGAAACATTTCTGACAAATTTTGTGACGATGAGATTAATAAATGCCATTCCCAGCGGAGCAGCAATAAAGATTGGCAGCCAACTTTCCATTTTTTTACCTCATAACCTTCAGATTCACATCATTATATGGTAAAATCATAATTATCCATGAAGCCGACGAATTTCGCTCATATCAAATGTTTTGTATTTCTCATACAAACGCAATGAAATAGCCACCATCATGGCCAGGGTACTCAATCCGATGACGATGGAAGTCAATACCAGTGCCTGCGGTAGAGGATCAACGCTTTGTTGAACAAAAGTATTTACATCCATATTTTCTAAAAGAATGGGGGGAATCCCGTTCTTTTTATAACCCAGTAATATAATGAATAGATTTATGGCATATTCCATGATGGTCATTCCGATAATCTTTTTCACCAGGTGTTTCTTGGCAATTAAACAATAAAGGCCAAGCACGAATAAAATAGAATTCAAGAAATAAATTAACATAATCTGAAATCCTTTATTTTGAAATGAGGATAACTTTCTCCCTTAACTTAAAAGTCTAATCTTCATCCTCAGCGGCGATGAGATCGGAAATAAAGCGACCGAAAATCGTAAGTGCCATAAAAACGGCAAAAATGCTGGATCCCACTTTTATGCAAATAGCAATGTTTGAAACCAGGATAGTTCCTGCGCTGAACAGACTAAATGGATTGCTTTTCTCGATAAAGTTCATGAAGTAATACCCGGCGATATATCCCAGCATTCCGATAGACCAGAAAGTAAAAGCTCCAAGGTTATCCAGCAGACTGGCCCAAAAGTCGCTGAGTTTGCCGAGTGACATTTTCTTGCCAAAAGCCAGCGTCAATAAGATGAAACCGCAGGCGATCATGATTCCGCCGGCAAAGCCACCACCAGGAGTAAGGTGACCGTAAAAGGTAATATAGATTGCAAAAAGAAATATAGCACCGATCAATAACCGCGTGATGGTTTTTACGATAAAAGTCATACCTTCCATTGAAAAAATCCCTATCGTTTAAAATTTGTTTTACTCAATTCACTTTATTATTCATTTATCCGGTTACTCTTCCACTTCAATGACTGCTTCTGGTAAATCTTCTTTTTCTGGAATTCCTACTTTTACTCGATCCGATTCTTCTTTTCGTTTTTTGCCTTTGGACCGAAGGATCACAAAAGCTCCCAGTATGGCCGTAAAAATGACTGTCGCTTCACCCAAAGTATCATAGGCGCGATAATCTAAAATGATGGACATCACCACATTAGAAGCGCCGGTCTGAGTAACGCTATCGCGCAAGTAACTGTTGGACACTTTCATCAATGGTTCACCGAATTTAGGCAGACCTTGAAATGCCATAAAAGCAAAAACCAGAAACAATCCAAAAAAGATCAGACTGCTCAAAATGGCAAAAGTATCACGATGTCCGGTGATAGATGTATTGTCCAAGGAAACTGTGGAACGAATTAAAACAATAAGTACAATGATTTCTACTACGACTTGGGTAATGGCGATGTCAGGGGCGCCCAGGAAAAGGAAGAGAATCGATAATGCCATACCTACCGCGCCTGCCGCAATAACCGAAGCCAGAATATTCCGGATTTCGATAGCAATGATAGATCCGATGATGCAAAAAATTAATAAGGCATAAAACAAAATCAACATAAGGAATCCTTCTATCGTTTAAATAAAATTTCTATTCCTACTATTATAAAATTAAAAGTAAGAAGCATAAGACTCCCAAACCGATGACACACCATGCCAGATAGGTAGAGAGAATGCCGTCGTGCATTCGCTTGAGAATATTAACAGCGATTGAACCAATTCCGCTACTCAGGTTATACACATCAAATATGCCACGATTGCTTTCTTTCAGAAATCCTCCCAGCACTTTTGTTCGTTCCAAAAATTCATAAAAATTACCCGCCAACACTCTCTCTTTCTTTACTTCAAATTTTTCACCACCAATAAATAAGCTTTCTACTTCTCTCACTTTGATGCGGCTGAGATAGAATAAAAGCCCTCCTATCAACAATCCGACAAAGATGAGTAAAGTGGCTAAAGTTGGATTCCACAGAGCAGTTCCAATAGACATGATCTGGGAGATTTTTCCAAATTGCATCTGGATAATGGGACTGATAAAACTGTTGATGGGAAAATAGGCAAATAGACCATACAAAACGCAGAGGGTAGCCAGAATAATCATGGGGATCACCATGCTCCAATGGACATCGTTATATTTGCCACTCGTTTTCTCATTCTCCAGAACAGTTTTCTCCTGATATTTCTGTCCCATAAATATACCGAAGAGCAGCTTTAAGAAGCTGGCCAGCGTTAAGGCGCTTCCAAACATGGCCAGAACTAAAAAAATCATCGAACCCGCTGTTTTTCCTTCAACCAGGCCCTGGTATATCATCCATTTGGAAACGAACCCATTGAAGGGGGGAACGCCAGAAATGGACAGAGCAGCCATTAAACAACTGATAAAAGTAATGGGCATCATTCTGGAAAGTCCACCTAATTTATCCATATCGGTAGTTTTCATTTTATTTTCCACCGCACCAACGGTAAAAAATAAACAACTTTTATAGATGGCATTGTTTAGCATATGGAAAATGCCGCCGGCAATTCCAATGGGATTTCCGGTTCCTATTCCCAATACCATATATCCAACCTGGCTGATGGCATGATAAGAGAGTAGTCGCTTCAAATCGTGCTGGATAACGGCTACAAAAACGGCGATTATTATCGTTAAAGCACCCACCCACATGACAATGTAAGAGAGAGTAGAATGCAGGGGTAGAATAAAAATATCAACGCAGATTCGGGACAACAGGTAGATACCCAGTAGCTTATCCAGCGAGGCGGGTAGAAAGGCGATAACTGGCAGCGGAGCACTTTCGGCAGCGGTTGGAATCCAGGAATGCATGGGGATGGCGCCGGCTTTCGCGATGGCCGCCAGAAACATCAGAAGAAAGATCGTGACGGAGAACGTATCATTCACTGTGATTTTCAGCGCACTGATTATCCAGGTGTCATAAAATACCGGTAGAGCGATCACTGCCAGCAACAGGGCAACGTCTGTGAATCCCAAGATGGCAAAAGCTTTTCCGGCAGCCATCGCGGCCGATTTACTCTGACCCATGGCAATCAGAAAGAATAACAATAACGTCACTATCTCCCAGGCTAACAAAAAGATGAAGAAATTATCGGCTAAAACGATCCCGGCGGCTCCGGCTAATGTGAAAGATAAAAAAGGAAAATACAGCTGAGATACTTTTTTATCCTTGAAAAATCCCAGTGAATACAAAGAGGTCAACAGCGTGAATAGCCCCAGGAAAATAAGTAAGAAACGGGAAAAGTGGTACAACCGAAAATCCAGTGAAAAATCGATTGTG
>CAYMXZ010000145.1:0-8950 GCA_964394475.1 uncultured Caldithrix sp.
ATATTATATATGAGATTTTATATTTTAGATTGAATGTGCCAAATTTTTTCTTAAATATAAAATCTCATATCTAAAATGTTTTCCTGGCGGAGGGCGAGGGACTCGAACCCCCAAGGGATTGCTCCCAGCGGTTTTCAAGACCGCCGCCTTACCAGTTAGGTCTAGCCCTCCTGAAAAATAGTTTATAGTTAATAGTTTATAATTAATAGTCGAGAACAATCATCTGTGAACTATAAACTATAAATTATTAACTATCCTGGCGGAGAGGGAGGGATTCGAACCCTCGGTAGCAGTTTAACCCGCTACACTCACTTAGCAGGCGAGCGCCTTCAGCCAACTCGGCCACCTCTCCTGAGAAATACAAATTACAAAATACAAATTACAAAATACAAAATAAAAAATATCGAATAAAAAAGATTAAAGATTAAAGATTAAAAAACTAGATACTGTTAACTTTAAACTATAAACTGTTTCAAAAACAGGCCAAAAATACGGAGGTTTGCTAAATAAATCAAGACCTTTTTCTTTCAATAAAGCAAAAGTTTTTCTATTTTTCTAAATAAATACTTGGCATATAAAAATTTTTAATTTATTTTTGGATAGTCAAATTTTAGGAAGATTTCCTATGACACATTTCACCCACATGAGTTGGAATTGGTGGTGGCGCTGTTGCTGGCAGTGGGTGGAATATGTAACGTGATAATCCATATTATTTTTCTAAATTCATAACCCGCTGCTTGCATTGGACAGCGGGTTTTTTGTTTTATTTACCTATTTACATAAGGAGAAATGTATGAATAACCGCATCTTTCTTTCAGCAGATCAGGTTCCAAAATATTATTACAATGTTACCGCTGATTTGCCGTTCCAATTGGAACCGCCGTTACACCCTGCCACCCGCAAACCTATTAATCCCTCTGAAATGTCGGCTATTTTTCCCATGTCGCTTATCGAACAGGAAATGAGCACCAAAAAAGAAATTCGAATCCCTGATCAAGTACGAGAAGCTTATCAGTTATACCGACCAACTCCCTTGATCCGGGCTTACCGCCTGGAAAAAGCTCTAAAAACACCTGCGAAAATTTATTATAAGTACGAAGGTGTCTCTCCCACCGGAAGCCATAAACCCAATACCGCCATTGCCCAGGCTTACTATAATCAGTTGGAAGGTACGAAAAAACTGGTTACTGAAACTGGAGCGGGGCAGTGGGGGAGTGCTCTGGCGTATGCCTGCCATCTTTTCGGATTGAGTTGTACGGTTTTCATGGTAAAAATAAGTTTTCAGCAAAAACCTTATCGGAAAACCATAATGAACCTGTATGGAGCAGAAATTTTTTCCTCTCCTTCTGATCGCACTGAAGCCGGACGACAAGTGCTAAGTCAGGATCCAGATTGCCCCGGTAGCCTGGGAATAGCCATTTCAGAAGCCATTGAGACCGCCATCAATTCTCCCCACACCAAGTATTCACTGGGGAGCGTACTGAATCATGTGCTTCTGCATCAGACCATTATTGGATTGGAAACTCAACAACAATTTAAAATGCTGAATGATTATCCTGATGTCATCATTGGCTGTCATGGTGGAGGTAGCAATTTTGCCGGAATCGCCTTGCCCTTTGTGAGGGATAAGATTAATGGAAAGAATATTGACATCATCGCGGTCGAACCTGTTTCCTGTCCCACCCTCACTCAGGGTAAGATGGATTATGATTTTGGCGATACGGCTGGCCTCACTCCACTTTTAAAAATGTACACACTGGGACATGATTTTATTCCCCCTTCTATTCACGCCGGTGGATTGCGTTATCATGGAGCTGCTCCTATTGTCAGTGCCTTGCTGCACCATCGCCTTATCCGGGCTGAATCATTAGGTCAACTGGAAATATTCGAAGGAGCCATGCTATTCAGTCGTATCGAAGGGATTATTCCCGCCCCGGAATCCGCTCATGCTATTAAAATGGCTATCAATGAAGCGCTAAAAGCCAGGGAAGAAGGTGTGAAGAAAACTATCGTTTTCAATCTTTCTGGTCATGGTCTGTTGGATCTTTCAGCCTACGAAGCTTATATGAATGGAAAGTTAGCTGACGATAAAGAGACGGCGGTGGCCTAATGAAAAAGATGATGACTTTTTTGTGTGCCCCGTAAGTCTGGATTTACTGTTGCATAGCGCATAAAGGATTTTTATCTTTGCAATAAAAATCTGTGAAAAAAGGTCAAATAATCCAGGTCCGGCTGGAAAAATTAGCCTATGGCGGTCAGGGAATCGCCCGGATAAATCAACAGGTAATTTTTGTAGAGGGTGGACTGCCGGGAGACGTTGCCCGGGTAAGGGTTGAGAAAGTGAAAAAAAATTTTCTGCAGACCCGGGTAGTAGAATTGCTGGAACCATCCTCGATGAGAAAAAAAGCTGCCTGCCAACATTTTGGATATTGTGGGGGATGTAAATGGCAAAACCTTGATTATTCCCAGCAGATCAGCTTTAAACGAGAGCAGATTATTGAAAACTTAAGTCATTTAGCAGGAGCGGAAGCGGAAATAGTTCATTCTGCTTTACCCTCCCCCCTAATTTTTGAATACCGCAATAAGATGGAATTTTCATTTACCGGCAGACGGTGGCTGGAACCGGAAAAATTATCACAACCGCAAATTAAAAAAGGTTATGGGCTGGGCCTGCATATCGCTTCCTCGTTCGATCAGGTAATGGCTATTGAAAAATGCTGGTTACAGGATGAAATAATGAATTCAATTTTAACCTTCAGCCAGAATTTTTTTAACCATCCTCATTTCCCTGTTTTTGATCTAAAAGCCAGGACAGGAATGCTACGATTTCTGGTTATCCGGAAATCCTTTTCTCGAAAAGAATATATGGTCAATGTGGTGACTTTCAGGCCGGCAGCTGAGAATTTAAAGGATTATGCTCGGCAGTTGACTGAAAAATTTTCAGAGGTTTGCAGTGTAGTAAATGTGGTTAATCGTCGTTTGGCTCAAATTGCTTTTGGTGAAGAAGAACACCTGCTGTGGGGAAAACCATTTATCACAGAGGCGCTGGGCGATTTTGATTTTGATATCTCGGCCAATTCATTTTTTCAAACCAATACCCTGCAGGCAGAAAATCTATATCGAACGGTTCAAAAATTTGTGGGTTCTGGTCATCAGCTGATCTGGGATCTTTATTCGGGTACCGGAACCATTGCTTTATTTTTATCCCGGCAGGCCAAACGAGTAATTGGATTTGAATTGGTAAAGAGTGCCGTGAAGGATGCCCAAAAAAATTGTTTGAGAAATAATGTTGACAATTGTGAATTTATCAGCGGGGAAATTCGTCAAACTCTTTGCCAGATGAAAGAGGTGCCAGAGGTGGTGGTTTGCGATCCTCCTCGCAGCGGAATGCATCCGGATATTGTCAAAGAGATTCTAAGGATAAAACCGCAGAAAATAATTTATGTATCCTGCAATCCGGCCACAATGGCCAGAGACATAAAGGAATTCATATCTGCCTACAAACTGCAGGAAGTACAACCAATCGATATGTTTCCCCATACTTATCACATTGAAGCGGTGGCGAAACTGGAGCAACGATGAAAAAATTAAGCTATCAGGAAATTACCTCCCAACGTTTGAGTCGTGAAGTTCTTAAAAACACCGATCGCTTTCCGATTTTTACCATATTGGACAATATTCGTAGTCTATACAATGTCGGAGCTATATTTCGCACGGCTGATGCCGTCAGGCTGGGCAAATTGTATTTGACCGGGATTACCGGTTATCCACCTCGAAAAGAAATTGATAAAACCGCTTTAGGAGCGGTAGAAACAGTTCCCTGGGAATATCGGCCTGATGCCCTTTCATTAATTAAAGAGTTAAAGGAACATGGCACTCAAATCGTGGTACTTGAGCATACCAGCGAAAGTGTGCCGTACACCCAATTTAATCCCCGCTTTCCACTTTGCCTGATAGTGGGAAATGAAGTATTTGGAGTTCAAGATAAGCTGGTAGAGTTGGCCGATGCCGCTCTGGAAATACCAATGTATGGGAGCAAACAATCGCTGAATGTCACAATCGCCTTTGGAATCGTGATCTATCACTTGCTCTTTAAATATCTGGGAGAGGTTTGAGAAGTAAGTTTGAAAATCATGACCTGAAAAATTTAGTTCTAAATAATTCTGAAAGTTGATTATGCGTCAAATAAAAATTATATTGTTGTAAAATTAAGCTGCTTCAGTACTTATGGCCCCAATAATTTATTTAGTAGAATCGGATCAGAAATTAGCTCAGGAGATAGTGAATCCAGCGATTAAAAATGGATTTGAGATTTATATTTTTTTACGTTTTTCTGATTTGCTTAAAGATTTGCAGAAAAATCTTCCTTCTGCCATTTTTTTGCGAGATGATTTACTTCCCCAGTCGCCGTTTGAACTTCGCTTGTTGAATCATTTTTACACTTTAGTATATGGGAAACAATTCGATCCGGATAAACGAATCTTTTTCTATAATCTGGGTATAAAGCGCGTAGTGGATGGCGTTTTCTTTAAGCCGGCCACGCTGTCATTACTCTTAAAACATTATTTATATTCTCAAAAGGAAATGCCTGTCAATTATCTGAATAAAATGGTTAAAAAGAGTTTAAATGAGCAGGCTTTACTGGATCTTCTGCAACAATGCCGACTGGAGAAGAAAAGTGTTTCGTGCAAAATGATCGATAATGAATGGTCAGCCAAATTACGTATCCATAAGGGTTTAATTGAATACGCCTATTGTTCAGGAAAGCAAGGAACGGCAGCAGTGATGGAAATTCTGCATCATCATCGGGGTGAAATGTTTTTAAATTATTTTTCCGATTCCCAGCCGAATGCACCTTTCGATGCCTCCACTCAGGTACATATTCTGGAGTATAATTATCAAATAAAGCTTCTGGGAGAATTGCAGCAGAAATGGGGTCAGCGGAATCCTGTTTTTCGCCGAAAGGGAGAGGTCAAAAATCTGTCTTTGTCTGAAGTTGACAACGCCCTGCTAAAAATCCTTAGTCGCCATCTATCATTACGAAAGTTGCTTAAACTGAGTAATTTGTCGTTTCTGCAGACATTAAGAAGTCTGGAAAAATTGATTGAAACCGGGACAGTTGTTATACAACCAATAGCTGAAGAAACGCAACAGTTTTCGGAGGAGGATTTTGAATTATTTTATGACAAATTTTTTCGCCAGGGACAAAAATTTGGTCAAATTCTGATTTTAGGTTCTACGGAATCTGCCAAGCATGCTGTAATTAACCGCATCGCTCAATCTACTGGTAGTCAAATCACCGTAAATAACTCAGTAGAGATCATGGAGCTTGAACTGGAGCAGCACACCAGGATCTATTTTGTTGCTCTTCCTCTGAATGACCAGATTTTTCAATTATTGGATACTTTTATCACCGACCTTTTGGCGTCGATATTTATTGTTGATCTGGCGGAGAAAAAAGAAATGGATTATCAAAAATATTTCTTGCGGCAATTTTTAAACCAGTATGCAAAGCCATTCGTGGTAGGAGTAATCAATTATACAGGATCCGCCGATGAAGCTATTCAGCAGGTGAAACGAAATTTAGAAATTCCATCTCATGTTCCAGTTTCAACATTCTCAATACAGAATTTTTCTGAAATACGGGAATTATTCATGAAACTTACTGAAAGCGGCAGAAGCTAGATAAAGGGTATCTACCATGTTTGATGTTGTAGTGTATCTGCTCAATGAAAATTATCGTGAAGAGGTCGCCGATATTTTTTCTCCCCCTGGTTATCACCTCCATCTGGTGATGGATATACCCGCTCTGATAACGGTGTGTCAAAAAGAAGTCATCGATCTGATTATCATTTGGCCGGCGATTTTAGAACAGGTTTCGAGTCTATTGGAACATCTGAGCAATCATCAATTGCGACATATACCATTGATCGCGGTGGTTCGAAAGGTGGAAGAGTTTCATGCTATTGCGGTTTTACCAGTGGCCAGTGTCATCCCGATCCCAATTCCGCGAAAAGAATTCTATCGTTTATTACATCAGGTGTTAGAGCCACTGCGCCAGGCCAGTGGAAATCGTGAAGTGCCGGCAGCTGATGACGTATTTTTGGAATCAAGTTTCATGGAGGCGATCCGCCGGATACAAGCCGCCCAGGCCGATGCACTGTTAACAATTACCGATCGCGGACACATGGGACGAGTGTATTTTCGGGAAGGTCGAATTGTACGGGCCGGCTTCCGTGCTCTGGATGGAGTGGCTGCTTTGCGAAAATTAGCTGGATTAGTACACGCCGCCATTAATATCAATTATATCACCGTGAAAGAAAAGGGCGATCTGGAAAGTGAATTTCCTCTTTTATTAGCCGAACTGGAGAATCAGATCAGTGAACAGAAAAAATTAATCCATCAGCTGTCAACTGCTGCGGATAGCTTTCAAACAAATTCCCGACTGAAAGAAATTGATTTTCCTAAAAACGCGATCTCGGAACAAATTTTAGAATTATGTAAAGATGGAAGTGATATTCATAATTTATTGGCGGTAATGAATCAGGATAACCTGGAAATATTAAAAATGGTGCAGGAACTGGTGAAAAAGGAAGCATTAATCGCCCAAAAGGGAATAAAACCTGTAACGGTTCCGCTGGAAGAAAAAAAGAATTTTCGAAAAATGATCAATTCTTTAGGAAAAGTATTTGTCAGAAGCAAAAAATCTACTCCCAGGAAAACCGAACCGTCGGAGGAAATCAGCATGGAGATTCAGGAAGAAATACCTGAGCAAACCAAACCGCCTTCTCCTGATGTCCCACCAGATATTGATACGGATGCTTTGATGAAAATCGGGAATTTTTTTAAGGGATTCACCGCATGAAAATTATTGAAGTTTTAGTGGTTGAGCAAGAAAAGGGATTATTTCAGGAAATCGCCCGGAACGTACCATTGAGTCAAGCGGAAGGTTTCCGCTATCCTACTTTCCGCCTGGAGATCGATCCGGAGTTGATTATATATTTCTATGTCATTGATTCATCTGTTATTCCTGCGGCAGATTTTTTAGAGGATATCTTTCCCCATATTAAACGAATTTTAATTTTAGGTGTGGAATCAGCTTTTCGAAAATGGAATTTTTCAGATGAACTGGTTCAGCTTTTAGAACAACACTATGAGATTATCCCCACTGTACTGGTGTTGGTAATGGAGGAGGATAAACGTGCTCAGCGGGGTGAAGTTATTTTTCACTCAGGTTTATACTTAGGTAAAAGAAGCCGACTGGTCAACTGGGAGCGAGGAAATAAGGAGCAGCTGTCCCGGATCTGGGAGATGTTCTGGAATCCGGTGACACTGGATCTCTGAGATACGATTTGCGATAATCAAGAAAATAAATTAAATTTTTACAGCTTGCGCGGATGGCGGAATTGGCAGACGCGCCAGACTTAGGATCTGGTGGGAGAAATCCTGTGTGGGTTCAAGTCCCTCTCCGCGCACTAAAAATATTACAAGAAACAAGAAACAAGAAACAAGAAACAAGAAACAAGATACAAGATACAAGATACAAAATATTATCTATAAACCGGTCTTTTATTCCCGAAATCTGAACGGCATTTTGATTTTAGTTGAGAGCATATTATCCGATGATAAATAGGTCATGGAAAGCAATCGGGTTGTTATAGACTCAAGGAGGTAGGCATGCGCCAGGTTGTTCTTGCCATATTTTTCCTTTTCTCCTTTTTCTCGATGTTCGCATTTGCTCAGTTTGGAGAAAATGTGGAATTTCTGGGAAATTCTCTGATCACCGGTACTTATCATGATGTTGTGTGCTCAGGTAATTATGCGTATGTGGCTGATTCTTACGGGATCTCAATTCTGGATATTAGTGATCCGGATACGCTGGTACTGTTGAGCACTCTGGCTACTCCCGGCGGATCCCGGGTATTAGCGGTGAGGAACAATCATGTCTATATTGGTGATGAACTATATGGGCTGATCGTAGCGGATGTCTCCGATCCCTTATATCCTCAAATTGCTGGATATTATCACATGGGTTATTGGCAGGTCTCAGATATTTTTATTCAAGGAAATCTGCTCTATTTAACGGCGAGTAATGCCGGTTTGTATATTTTCGATATCACTGATCCTGATTCTCCAGTAGTGGCTGGTATTTTTACAGCTCCTGATTTCGATGCCCAGGGCGTTTTTGTCATCGATTCTCTGGCTTACGTGGCTGATTACCGGGATGGTCTAGCGGTAATTCATGTGAAGCAGTTATCTCACATGTTCCAGATAGCGGAGTTGGAACTACCCGATCGGCTGCTGGATGTGTGGGTGGAGGGGAATTATGCGTATGTGGCAGCAGCGGATTCCGGAATGAGAGTAGTGAATATCTCCAACCTGAATAATTTGCAGGAAGTGGCTTCTTATAAATTCGGACTCAATCCGGTCCATAAAATATGTGTTCAAAACAATATTGCTTTTATTTCTTATAATGGTTCTGGTTTACATCTGGTGAATGTTTCAGATCCAGTTCATCCAGTCAATATGAGTATTTTCTTAGCGGCTGATGTGCGTGGAGTTTTTCCGTTGAATTCACTTGCTTACATTGCCAATGGCTATAGAGGACTGAGCGTGGTGGATATCTCCGATCCCTTCTATCCCTTTCAAAGAGGTGAATTTCTTCCACATTCAGGAACTTCAATGGCAGTTTATAAATCCGGGAATGTAGTATATATAACAGGAGAGCAACGATTGATCTGCTCACTGGATGTAACAAATGCCCTTTATCCAGCGGTGAATCATGATTGGCTCTGGTCAGGATTTAATGGAGTGGATTTGGTGGTAAGAGACACCCTGGCCTATGTGGCTGGTCATACCCAGGGCCTGAAGATAGTGAGTGTCGCCGATCCAGCCGCTCCACATTTAGTAGGTTCATACGATACCCCGGGTGCGGCATATGGAATAGCGG
>CAYMXZ010000146.1:0-8868 GCA_964394475.1 uncultured Caldithrix sp.
TCAACTTCCGCCCCCACCAGGTTGATATGGGAAGTAAGCAGTTCCAGTTTGGGTACTTTGTTGGAATTCAATGCCGACTCCACTGACTCTCGATTAATGATGATATCGTAGATACTGGTATTCAGCGACCGAGAGTCGATTCCCAGAACCGATGTGGCATTGGCTTGCGGATCGATATCAATAAGTAAAGTTTTTTTTTCCGCGATGGCCAGACAGGAGGCTAGATTCACGGCGGTGGTTGTTTTGCCTACCCCACCCTTTTGATTCGCAATCGCAATCGTTTTCGCCATGAGAATATAAAATCGTTATTTAAGCTTTCGAATTTAAATGACAGTCTAAATAAAATCAAGATTTTTTCAAAAGCGTTGCCAAGTATTTTTTAGACAACATGTCCTGCTCCATTTTTTTCTTACCCGCTAATCTTCATTCAAATTTCAGGAAAAAAGTATTGCCGGTTTAATGAATGGTTTTTTCAGCCAGTGTGAAGGGATTGATATATTTCCCAAATTTGCTCATCGCCGCCTGAAGCCGATTCCGCTGGGCTTCCAGTTCAGTAAACACCAGAGAAGGAATATCCAGCAAGTTTCGATAGATTTCACATATTCGATCTATCTTATTTAAGTTCTCCTGCACACGAATGGTAAATTGCTGCTGATAATCTTCAGGGCGGTAATCTTTATCCAAGACCTGCTGAAACAACGTCTTCAGAATCTCGTATCTGGGGATCCAGCCAGTAGGGGTTCGTATAGCATCGGTTTGATGATTGACACGTAGTGCCATCCATTTATACCAGATTTTTTTATCATTTTTCTCATTTAAAAATTTACCTGAACTGTCCAACAAGAAATAATTTACCGCAAAAATTTTGGGGGCCGTCGGCAAGTCGTTTCCAAAATTTAAATTGTTCTGGATATATTTTCCGATAGATATGGAGAGAAAATCGAGATTGGACATGGGATTAAATTCCCGCACTCCTACTTTTCCGAGAGTCGCCGCCGTTGTCTCAGATTCCAGAGCGGCTCCTTTGGTAATTATTCCATGATTCCAGTTGAAAGCTTCCTCTACCGGTACTGAAGTATCCGCATCTCGTCCCCCAAAAACTATGCCCCCAATTTTTACTCCCGCGGGATCGTCAGCCAGCGGGTCTAAGTTTTGCATGGCACTCAGTGAAATAGTAAAGCGAGCATTAGGATGTGAGGCCGGAATTTCTTTTCCTGCGGCATCTGTTTTTCCGGGATACCACTCTCCCGAATGATTGCGTCCCTTCGCCGGTATCGGTTGATCCTTTCCTACCCAGAAGGGCTGTCCATCCGGAGTAATGAGAACGTTCGAAAAAATAACTTCATTCGGTGAATGCAGGGCTTTCCATTGGATGGGATCATCCTTGGAGTTTATCCCCATAATTATGCCGAAAATTCCTTTCTCTACATTAACTGCCCGAACTTCCTGATTAATTTTTCGCAGATAGGCGATATCATCACCCACAATGGTCTCACCTTCTAACATGGCCGTAGAAGTTTTTCCGCATAAAGAAGGGAAAGCACCAGTAAAATAAGTCACCTGATTCTGAGGACCATGAACACCCATGATCAGCATATGTTCAGTGAGCCATCCTTCCTGAGAACCCCGATGAATAGCCAGACGCATGGCCAGTTTTTTAAGTCCAATGGAATTCCCGCCGTATTGCGTGTTCGTACTATAGACAATTTCATCCTCCAGATCGATATAAACTCGCCGCTGATTGAGATTCTTGCAGGTCTTTCGATCATCCAGTTCACCCTGCGAATGAACAAATTTCAGAAATCGCGCCCGGCTGCCTTGCCGAATAAACTCCTGATAACCCGGACGATATAACAGATCCTCACTGTGTGCCACATAGGCTGAATCGGTTAGCTGTAACGCTGGAATAGAAAAATCAGAATTGGTTGGTCCCAGACAAAAAAAACAAACTAATAATTCTCTCCCTTGCATGATATTCTGCAGGATCTGATGAATTTCTTTTAAGGCAGGTTCTCGGTCCAGGGTGGAAATGAATTTATCCAGCTTTTTTCCCCTGGAAAGAAGAATAGCCGTATTTTTTTTGTCCCGCGCTTGATCATAGTAATTATCAAAATGGACGGTGTGACCTTCCATAGATAATTTTTCCTCTTCTCCATCCTGTTTTGCTTTCTCCCGGATATATTGAAAATCAGCTGGTTCATCCGCACAGACAAATACCCGAGCCGGATTAAGAAGAGCAATATATTTTGCTAAAAACTCATTTAGAGAGGAATTCCCAATTTTCTGCACTTTGCGAAAATTTTCCTCTCCCATTCTTTCTCGTAAAAAATCGTTATTTTGATCAGACATTTTTTATCCTCATGAGTCTCGAATGGATTTATTTAACACCTTCAGTAAGCCAAAAATTTACGAATATGATAATTTTATTATTTTCATAATAAAAAAAAATTCTCCCTGAAAGCAACCTGGAAAAAACAAATAATCATTCCTCATCAACGAAGTGGATCGGGTATGTATGATATGAAGGAAAATCGCCTTTTGTTGCTGCTTTGTCTAATTGATAATTTCACTCTTTCCTTCTGGCTCTCAGACTGACAATCGTTGCCCCCCAGGAACCGCCACTTCCACCCTCCTGCCAGTAATCGATCACCCGCGGGTCTTTTTCCAATAAAGCGTGTACCAATCGCCGTAAAGTTCCTGTTCCCTTGCCGTGGATAATCCGTATCTGAAGCAACCCGCGTTCTTGGCAGACTGAAATATATTCAGAAATGAGATCTTTTATTTCCCGGGGCTGGAAAGTATGAAGATCAAGCACACCATCAATTGGATAGGGAACAATTTTGTCATCTATATTCATAACCTGACCGCGACTTACTAAATCCGAGTTTTCAAATATGAAAAAAAACAGAAAATTTTATGAAGAACACCCCGGATGCTATTTCAGAAACAAAGCCTTTTGAACCAGACGGAATTCTCCAGCAGTTAAAGTGATATAGTACATACCAGAACTGAATTGCACCGCATTCCATGCCTGCTGATGTTTGCCAGCCGGCAATACTCCCTTGAACAGTATGTGTACTAATTCTCCCGCCGCATTATAGATGGCAATCTGAATCTCTGCGCTTTGAGGAAGTTCATAACTAATAGTCGTTCGCGGATTAAAAGGATTGGGATAATTGGCATAAAGAATAAAGTTATTGGAAACCGGCGCAGGAATTGTGCGATGCGAAGTGACCTGAAAAGCGGCAGCATAGGCATCGATAATTCCCCAACCATATGCATTATCCGGATTTGCATTTCTGCTGGCGGTATGGCGCAGGGCGTCTAACACTTGCATGTTGGTAAAGGTCGGATTCACCTGCCACACCAGAGCGGCGGCAGCCGCCGCCAACGGACAGGAAAGTGAAGTCCCACTCACATTCCAATACTGAGCACTATCGTATGGACTGGCACAAAGGGTTCCCGACCCACGGGCCATCACATCCGGTTTTATCCGACCATCGACCGTTGGTCCCATGGAACTAAAAAACGATCGACTTCCCGATTCTGTTACCGAGCCGACTGCCATCACGCTATCACCATCGGCTGGAGCAATTAAAGTATTTTGCGGAGGAGTAGCCGCTCCTTCATTGCCGGCTGAATTTACCACCAATATCCCCCGGCTGGCCGCGATGTCAGCTCCTTTGGTAACAATTGTCGTATTTCCATCCATGTCTTGCCAGGTGTAATTCGTATCCGGATAGGTAAACTCATTGAGATATCCCAGCGAACTGCTGATGATGTCAGCTCCCAAACTATCCGCCCATTCTGCTCCGGCAATCCAGGCGTCCTCTTCAATATGTCGCTCCCACTCTGTATTTTCTGTTTTCGCTAAAATAAAATCTGCTCCAAACGCCGGTCCAATTAAAAATCCTTCTTTAAAACCAGCCAGAGCACTCAAGGTATATGTCCCATGATCCCCACTGCCCATTTGTCCCGGTTCATCCCATACAATACTATCTCCATTCACAAAATCCCAGGTAGCCAGAATATTCAAATGACGCAACGCCTCATGTTCTAAATTATTAAAGCCTGCATCCAGCATGGCGATCAATACTCCGCTTCCATCATATCCCAAATTATGTAAGGGAATAACATTGATTTGATTATTCTGGGCATAGGACTGTCCGTAATTCAGGGAATCGGTTTGACCTTTAAGCATCGTCGGTTCACTGGCTGGCTGAATATCCTGAATGGGTGATTCCGCGTCGGCTACAAATACAACATCCACTTTTTTAACAAATGGCAACTCAGTTATTTGTTTTAAAGCACCGGCTGTTACATCGGCAGAGATGGCATTAAGCCAGCGTGACTTCTGCCGGATTTTCACGACCAGCGGTTTCAGCTCAGTAAGATATTCTCTGCAGATGGGTATATCGTATTCATCGACCAATCGCTGACCAGCCAGTGCTTGTCGCCATCGTCTATTTCGTGCTCTGGGAAGTAAGCGCTGTTGAACATCAGCGAGTTTCTGCTCCGAGATCATCCCTTTGTCGGTGAAATAAATCCACACCGGATAAATTGCCGCTTCGTTTGCGTGTGCCATTTTGGTTTGCAAGCGATGACTTAATTTATCGGTTGTCTGAGAGTAACTGCTTCCACCGATCAGAAAAAGGATAAAAACGGCTATCACATCTATTTTGCTTCGCTTCATATCAGCTCCAGATTTCATTCATTAATTTTGAGAATTATTTACAGAGATTCATCGGCCTGTTAAGAATAACCGATTCTCAATCAAAGCGTACCGAGACTACCTTACTCACTCCCGGTTCTTCCATAGTGATTCCGTACATCGCCTGGGCGGCTTGCATGGTCATCTTATTATGGGTAACCAGAATAAACTGAGTTTGTTTTGAAAACTCCTTTAGGGCATGGGTATAACGGGCAATATTGACATCATCCAGAGGGGCATCAACCTCGTCCAGAATACAGAAGGGACTGGGTTTATAGAGATAGATGGCAAAAAGCAATGAGATGGCAGTAAGCGTTTTTTCACCGGCCGATAGCAGGCTTAAAGTCGTTAAGCGCTTTCCTTTGATATGGACGATGATATCTATATTCGCTTCTAATGGATCACTATTTTCTATTAACTGCAGTTCAGCTTCCCCGCCTTCAAAAAATTTGCCGAACACGCTCTTAAAATTGTTGTTTATTTTTTCAAAGGTCTCCATAAACAATTGTCGGGCCGTCTTATTTAATTTGGAAATCGTCTCCAGTAATTCTGTTTTTGCCTTCAACAGATCAGATTGCTGAGTCTTTAAAAAGTCCAAACGTTCCTTCTCTTTATCAAATTCCTTGACAGCCAGCGGATTTACTTCTCCCAGCGCTTCGATGCTTTCACGTAATTTCTGGATTTCGGCCTGCATCTCTGCTAACGTTATATTTTCCGGAACAGGATTTTCCTGTAACAGCTTATTTAACTCCTCCCCATATTGGGCGGCATACTGTTCCTGCTGAGTATTTAACTTGATTTCAATCTCCTGAATCTTCAATTCTAATTCTTTCAGCCGCTCCAGAGACAGATTCCAGCGCCGATGTAATTTCTTGATCTCTTCCTCACGCGACAGTATCAATGATTTCAAGGACTGATAGTTATTCTCAATTTCTGTTTTCTGTTTTTCAATTTCATCCCGCTGTTTATAACGACCATCAAGATCGGCCTGCAAAATGCTGTTCTCATGCTGGATGGTTTCAATTATTTTTTGAAAATGCGAAATTTCCAATTGAGCCTGTTCAATTCTGCCGGAAATCTCCTGTTCGGCTTGCTGAATGAATTCCAGCCGCTGCTGGATCGCTTTGAAATGACTCTGATGTTGAAAATATTTTTCTTGAATCTTCTGAGTCTGCTGAAAAATTTGGCTAAACTGTTTCTCAACCTCTTCCAGTTCCCGCGACCGGCGTTCTCCCTCAACCTGCAAATGTTGCTCTTTGCTGCTGGCAGATAAAATAACCGGCTGCAGCAGGTCTTCCTGCTGAGCTAATTCTGCTAACCGGTGATCAATCTGCTGAATTTCATTGCGGATTTCTGCGAGGCGTTCTGCCAGATGATTCACCTCAAACTTTTCCTGATGATACTGCTGCTCCAGGGAAGAATAATCTTTCAGAAAATCCCTCTGAATTTTCTCTAATTCTTCTATAGCCGTTTTTTTCTGTTGCAAAACCTGTTGCTGCCGGGCAAGCTGCTCTTCATTCTCTTGCAAAGCCAGTCGCCATTGTTCCACTTCATCTTGTACCTTAGTCAGCTCGGCTCGACGCCCGGTTAAATTTAAGACTTGCAGAGTGCTTCCGCCGGTAATCTCCCCCCAATGCCCCACTATTTCTCCTTTCTGGGTGACAAAGCAATAGTCTGGCCATTTCTGCTGGAGTTCCAGAGCGGTCTGTAAATCGGAAACTATTGCCACTCGATCAAAAAGCAGTTGGAATATTTTCTCAAAACGGGAATCAAACCGTATCACATCCTTAAGAAAAACCGCCCGGCCATTGAAGATATTAATGGTTGACGGAGACTCCCGTCGAGATGGTATGGATGATAATGGAAGTAAAGTGAGCCGGCCTTTCTTTTGCTGGCCAATTGCCTCAATAATTTCCTGCGCCACGTCTACCTCTTCCACCACCAAATAGTTGGCAATCGCTTCTAAATAACTTTCCAGGACCGGGCGATAGTGCTCCTCGGTATCCACTAAATTGACCAGGGTGTCTACAATTCCTCGATACTGATGACGGTGGGCCATTATATATTGAATGCCATCTGAAAAACCTTCATAATTTTCAATCAATCCTTTTAAAAATTGGGCTCGTGATTGTGTTCTTGCCAATTGACCAATCAATTCGCTTTTCTGATTTTCCAGTTTAGCAATTTCATCTTCCAGCTGGCTGATTTCCTGCTTCAGCAGTTGAAATTTCTGCTGGTAATTCTCTACCTTCTGCCGGGCGTCCTGTACTTCCTGGGTGAGTTGCTGTAATCTGTTTTGTCTATTCTTACTTTCATTCTCCAATTGAACCTGAGAAGTTTTCAGTTTCTCCAAATTCTGGAGCACATTTTGTTTTTCGATGGTGATTCTCTGATAATTCTCCTTCTCCTGTCCCAGCTGGCGCAATTCGAGTAAATTTAAATCTCGGAATTCCTGGAATCCCTGTCGGGTTGAAGACAATTTCTGTTCAGCCTGTTGTTGAGCCTGTTGCTGCTGCTGAAATTCCTTTTCTACTTCCGCCAGTGTAAAACTGATAGCTTCTTTTTCCTGAGTGACAGTCATCAATTGTTGACGATTTTCTTCCAGGCGTTGTTTCAGTTTTGATATTTCCTTCTCACGCTCAGAAATATTTTCCCGGCTGGATTCGATCTTCTGCTCATTTAGTTGCACTCTCTGTTGAATATCACGCACCTGAACATCTAAGTCATTTAGATGAGCGGAAATTTGGCGGAACTGGTTTTCCAAATCGACTGCCTTCACCTGCAGCTTTTCCAGCTCGGCTTCATCCTGAGTCACTTCCTTGCCAAGGCGTTCCCGGGTTTGACGAACCTGTTGGTACTCCTCTCGTAGCGGCAGCAAATCATCTTCAAAGTTTTTCTTGCGAACCTGGTAAATATACAACTCCTGTCGTCGCAACTCATCTTTATACTGATGATAGCGTCGGGCTTTCCCAACCTGTCGGGAAAGAGAATTAACGGTTTTCTGAACCTCGGCAATAATATCACTCAAACGCTGCAGTTCTTGTTCAGTGGTTTCCAGTTTTCGTAAAGCCGCTTTCCGGCGAAATTTATACTTCTTAATCCCTGCCGCTTCTTCGAATAAGCGTCGTCGTTCTTCGGCATTCTCACTGAGAATCTGTTCCACCATTTTTAACTCAATTACTGAATAGGCATCAGATCCCATTCCTGTGTCAGCAAAAAGATCAATCACATCTTTCAGACGTACCAGCCGGTTATTTAATAAAAACTCGCTTTCTCCGGAGCGATAATAGCGGCGAGTGATTTTTACCTCAGAATAAACGGAGGGCAGAATATTTTTGGTATTTTCAATGAGGAGGGATACTTCAACCATATTTAATGGTTTGCGCAAAGCCGTACCATTGAAAATCAAATTTTCCATCTTATCCAGGCGCAACAGACTGGTGCGCTGTTCTCCTAACACCCAGCGGATGGAATCGACAATGTTCGATTTCCCACAACCATTGGGACCGATTATGGCGGTAATACCGTCATTGAATTGGAAAGTTACTTTTTGTGCGAAGGATTTAAATCCAAAAACTTCTAATTTTGATAAATACATCCAGCGAAATTCATTCCCATCAATTAAAATGAAACGTAAACCATTGAAGCAGAAAATTTAGGTGCGTGGAAATATCAATCTGCTGCTGCATCTTGATAAAGATACCTCCGACCGCTACAAGTATGAACAAAAGTGAATAAAAGAAAACCCATGGATACGACCACACACACATTACTCGAGTACCATTTAACCATCTTAGATAATACCAAAAGTGAAAATATAATAGAATTAGAAATAAAATCCAATGGGAATTCATCACCAACAACAGGTTATAAAAAAACATTCCAAATGGTATTAAAAAAAGAAAGGGAGCAGCGGACCAGGTACTGGTCGCCAGAGATTGACGTATCCGAATGTTTGTTTTCCGTAAAAGCGAAAGTGCATGAATCGGTATAGTCAGTAAAATAAAAGTGATCATGATACCAATGGTGAGAACAATAACCAGCCACAGGGGTTCCCAAATAATCCGTGCCAGGCTTAGTTTGTAACCAGAAAAAGCAAAAGGGAGGGACAAAAGATAATCGGCCAGTAAATTATTGCGGAAATAATAGCATATCCC
>CAYMXZ010000147.1:0-8805 GCA_964394475.1 uncultured Caldithrix sp.
TTGATCTAAGGTGAACCCGTATCGGGGAGCAATCCAGGCCAGTTTAGTCATGATATACCGATAAGAAGGCATACTCCAGGGAACTATTGCACCATCCCGCAATTTTTTATGCGGATCGGGTACGATTTTCGTGATATCCCAATCCATCATATCTCCAAACCCTTGACACCCGGGGCATGCCCCAAATGGATTGTTAAAAGAAAAAAGTCGGGGTTGGGGATCTATCATTTGTTTGCCACAATAACGGCAGACATAATTTTGGTTGAAATGAACGACCTGGTTATTTCCATGGATCAGAGTCATCTTTCCTTCACCTTCCCGGAAAGCGGTTTCAATGGAATCGAGCAGGCGTAAGGAGTCCAGTTCTGATCTTTTAATTCCCCGATCGACCACCACATAGAGACGATCCTTTAAATTTCTGGGTAAATTTTCTCTTAAATCATAGACTTTCTGCTGATACCAGACGCGTAAAAATCCTTTGGATAAAATCATCTGAAACAATTGCTCAATTTTAGAGGAATCCGCTATCGTTAACGGAAAGGCTATATAGAAAGTGGTTCCCTCCTGGAGCGTGGTCAGTTGGTTTAAAACATCATCTGGTAGATCTTTTTTTATTAATTGGTTACAGGAGGGACAATGCACGTCGCCAATACGGGCATATAACAGTCGTAAATAGTCATATATTTCGGTAACCGTTCCTACCGTGGAGCGGGGATTACCTGAAGGTGCCTTTTGTTGGATGGCAATTGCAGGACTTATACCGCTGATGAAATCGACCTCGGGTTTGGGCATTTTTTCCAGGAATTGTCTGGCATAGGCCGAAAGAGATTCGACATATCTGCGCTGACCTTCCGCATATAGTGTATCAAATGCCAGGGTAGATTTACCCGAACCGCTCGGTCCGGTAATGACCACCAGATGACGCCGTGGGATTCGGACCTCGACATTTTTTAAATTATGCAGTCTGGCACCCTTTATTTCAATGAAATCAGACATTGGTCATACCGGTTAAATCATCACAATTTACAAAGAGATTATCTGTTTTACAATGTGCATGCTGAGTGTTGCTATTGTTTAAATAACCATGATGAATGTAGTTTGCAATGTAACTCATAATGGACATAAACTGGATAGATTATAAATTAGCTTGTTGAGAATTATTCTTAATATTAACTTTGCTCCCGTCGATAGTATTATCTTGCAATGCATGAATCAAATAGGTGAAAATGAAATCATTAATAGACATTCCGGCTTACAAAACTGTTAAAATTGTAAATATCACCGGTGGAAAAGGTTCGCGTCGTCAACTGGCTCAATTGGGAATTGGGGTTGGTAGTATCATTACCATTAAACGAAACGCCCCTTTTGCCGGTCCCTTGTTAATTGATAATCATGGCTCCTCAATTGCCATTGGGCGAGGTGTGGCAGCAAAAATCATGGTGGAGGAAGTTTGAAAATTGCCCTGGTGGGACAACCGAATTCTGGGAAAAGCACCATATTCAATTCGGTGGCAGGTTATAAATCGGTAACCTCCAATTTAGCGGGGACGACCATAAAGGTGATGCGAAGCCGGGTTCGTTTAAATGGAAATGTTTATGATCTGGTCGATTTACCCGGAACCTACTCTCTTTCCTTTACGAATGAAGCGGAAGGTGAAGTGAGTAAGTACCTCCTGAGTGAAAAATTTGATCTGATCATTAATGTCATTGATGCCTCCCAACTCGGACGCAGTTTGCCGCTCACCCTGGAACTTCTGGAACTGAAAATTCCTGTTCTTATCGCCTTAAATATGTATGATGAAGCTATTCGAAAAGGCATTTCTGTTGATGTCGAAAAACTCTCCCGAATTCTGGGAATAAGAGTGCAGAAGACCATCGCCAGCAAAAATCAGGGCGTACGAGAGCTTTTCATTTTAGCCAAAGAAATTATAGAGAAGGGACAACCATCCGAAAGACCCTTGATAAAATGCCAGCGGGATGTCGAGGAAATCATTGTTGAAATGGAAAGTTTTATTAAGGAAAACTATTCTCATCCTTTTGCTTATCCCACTCGCTTCATGGCTATCAAATTACTTGAAGACGATGAATTTTATCGCCAACAGTTTTTTCAACAGAATGGTGGTTTGCTATCGAAAAAAGTTGAGCAGTTGCAAAGAAAACTGGTAGAGCTGAGAGGGAAGCCACAGGATAGTATCATGTTGCTGGAGAGGCATTCCATCGCAATGGAAATTTATCATCAAACCGTCCAGTTGGGTATTCCTCATAAAGATTGGCGCGAAAAAGTAGATGACTTTCTCATGCATCGAATTGGTGGTTATCTGGTTTTGTTGCTGGTTCTGCTCTCACTTTTTTATGGAGTCTTTCAAGTCGGTTCTTTTTTGGAGAAAATTTTACTCAATGAGTTTAGCTCCCTGGAGCACCTGATAGCCCTGTACTTTAAACAAAACGGTTTGACTTTCCACATCCTGAAATCTTTATTATGGGGAATCAGTGGTGGTGTCGCAATTGTCCTGCCGTATTTGTTACCTTTTCTCATCGGTTTGAATATGCTTGAGGATATTGGTTATCTGCCGCGGGTCGCTTTTCTGATGGATGCCTTTATGCATAAAATTGGTTTACATGGAACGGCGATCATTCCGGCGGTTCTTGGATATGGATGTAATGTTCCGGCTGTCATGGCTACCCGGATTCTTCCTTCCCGGCGTGATAAGATCATTGCGGCAGTGATCGCCAGCATGATTCCCTGCTCGGCGCGATCTATTGTCATTCTGGGTTTGGTAGCTTTTTACCTGGGTCCCCTGTGGGCCTTTGCTGTGTATGTTTTGAATATTTTTATCATTGCTATTTCCGGGAAAGTTTTATCACATCTTCTTCCAGAAGTAACTCCCGGAATGATCTTGGAAATACCTTCCTACCGCTGGCCAGCTTTGCGAGTGATTGGTTTAAAAACCTGGTTTCGTATAAAAGAATTTATACTCTTTGCCTGGCCACTTCTCATCGTCGGCAGTTTGATTTTAGGATTGCTGGAGTTTTTCGAACTTGATCGACTCATCAATTCAGTACTCTTACCCTTGACCTCCTTAATAGGTTTACCCACCGTGGTTGGAACTACCTTAATCTTTGGAGTACTCAGAAAAGAACTTGCATTGATTATGCTAACTCAAGCCCTTGATACTACTGAGATTTTAACGGTTCTAACTCCTTTGCAGATTTTCACTTTCACTATCTTTGTCACTTTTTATATTCCCTGTCTGGCTACCATGGCTGTCCTCTCCAGGGAACTTAGTTACAAGATTATGTTAAATATCGTCCTTTTTACCCTTACTCTGGCGATAATTCTGAGCGTGATTATAAATCAGGCCGGTCATCTCTTTTTCTGAGCTGGTCAGGAAATATTCACATCACCGCGGTTAAAAATAACGGAATTCGCTGGAAAACATTGTTGAAAAGTAAAATATTCTGGGTGAGCGTCTACCCTTTCGGAAATCTGGTTCTGGATACTTTCCGGGATAGAAAGGTTGAATATTCCAGACCATCGGTCGTCGTCAATTTTCCTTTCTTCACTCCCCATTTCGTCAAAGAAATAGACTTAAAATCAAAAAATCAAGTATATGCATTTGATTTTTGTAAAAAATCCAGTTATTTTTAAGAGAGTGAGGAGAATGAACAGTGACTTTAAAAATATACTATGATAACCCGTACCAGTTTGATTTTCAGGCAAAGGTATTGAAAACTATCCAAAAAAATAATCGATGGGGAGTAATCCTGGATCAGACTTGTTTTTATCCGCAAGGGGGTGGACAGCCAGCGGATCGTGGTTTTTTAAATGAATCAACTGTTTATGATGTTCAATCGGAAGAAGCAGAGATCATTCATTATATTGATCGTCCAATTTCTGATCATTCAGTGCATGGCAGAGTCGATAAAGTTCGTCGTCTGGATTTTATGCAACAACATACGGGACAGCATATTTTATCCCAGTCGCTTTTACGGGTGGGCAAATGGAATACAGTTTCTGTGCATTTTGGTGAAGACTATGTGGCTATTGAGACCGACGCAGCTGAAATTCCATTAGACAAATATGCAGACGTGGAAAGGGTTGCCAATCAAATTGTGCTGAAAAATGTGGCCGTAAAAATTGAGTGGGTAGATCCAGTTGAGGTTGAGCGATTTCATATCAGGCGTCCACCGCCCGACGTGCAAAAGGTAAGAATTGTGCAGGTAGGTGATTTCGATGCTTCAGCCTGCGGGGGCCTGCATGTGTCCAGCACCGGAGAAGTTGGATTGATTAAAATAATCGGTGAAGAAAAAATTCGGGGACACATTCGCATCCATGCGCTGATCGGACAGAGAGCATTTGCCGATTATCATCGAAAAATGAAAACTGTTCAGAATTTATGTCGTCTGATGAGCTGTGGGGAAGACTCATTACTGCAACGAGTGCAGGATATGACAGATCAATTGAAAGAAACTCAAAGAAATTTAGTGAGAATTCAATCTGAATCGATGGTCTCTCTGGCGAAAGAAACCCTGGCAGATGCGATCAAAATCGGTGCGATTTTATTTGTTCACAGAACTTTTGATAATACCGATAATAAATTATTAAAGGTATTTGTCGATTCAGTATTGAGTGAATCAGGACGAATTGTGGTTGCCTTCAGTCGAAATGGAGAGCAGGTGAATTGGATGGCGGGTCATTCTCTTGCTCGACCTTTAAATTTGATAGAGTTTTGTGCTCCCTTATTGCCGATAATAGACGCAAAGGGTGGCGGCAAACCTGATTTTATACAGGGTGGCGGAAAAAAGGCAGTGGGTATTCCCACATTCATTGGTGAATTTAAACAAAAAATAGAAAAGGAGTTATATCGACATGAGTGAGATTCGGGGATTGATGATTAATTCCAGGATAGATTATCTTGAAACTCTGCCGGACAGTAATGTCTATCAAAAGGTGATGCAACGACTTCCAGAATCAGTGCGTCAAAACATTGGCGAACAGATTTTTTTAACCAATTCCTACCCATTCCAGGTGTTAAAAGAACTTGATACCGCCATTGCAGAAGTATTAGGTTCTTCCATCGAATCTTTATTCCGCAGCATTGGCAAACGATCAGCCACTCGGGCTGTTGATCAATATTTTTTCAATTATGTGCAATCGCGCAATCCGCAGGGATTTCTGGCTCAGATCACCCGTTTATATCCATATCTATGCAATTTTGGTGAATATTTTTATCAAAAATCCGATCAAAACTCAGCCCGTATCCAGTTGAGTTATGATGAGGATATTCATAAGCCTTACTGCTGGTTTGTACAGTCATTTTTACAGAATGGGATTGAAATTTGCGGAGGTAAAAAAGTGGTTCTGCAGGAGGTTGAATGTGAAGCCGATGCCGGTGAATCATGCCGTTATGAAATCCAGTGGGAAATGGAAAGATGATGTTCTATTATACTTTCATTTTTTTAATTAAAATTTGATTTGATTCTATGCCCGACGAATCTGAATACGTTGTCATTATTGGAGATATTTGCGGTTCCAAGCAACTGAATGGCTCGGACCGCTATCAAACTCAATTGTTCCTGAAATCTGCAATTGTGCAATTAAATGAAGAGTTTCGAGCGATGATGGAAGCCCCAGCCACCGTGACCAAGGGAGATGAGTTCCAGGCTTTAATTAATACTCCGGCCAATGCGTATAAGATTATTCAGGCCATGCAAAAAATGGTTTTTCCCACAACTCTCCGCTATGGGGTTGGAATGGGAAAAATTTACCGCATGGGAGGAGTTTTACCCATCGAAATGGACGGACCAGCCTTTCATCGTGCCAATGAAGCTCTGGTTATGGCTAAAAAAAATAAGTGCAACATGTGGTTTATTTCTGAGGATTCTTCCCGGGACGCTTTGCTTAACACGGTTTTCCTGTTGATTTCCGCCATTAAATCGAAATGGAATGAGAGACATTTTTTGATTTATTGGGATTACCTGGAAGAGGGCACGTATTGGAAAGTCGCCCAAAAAAGAAATATAACTCCTCAGGCCATCGGAGAGATTCTGAAGAATATCCGCGCAACGGAAGTATTGAAAGCTGAAAAAAATTTAGAAATCATTCTCCATCAACTTTTTTCCTGAAATTTTAAACGTCCTCAATTGACTGAAATTGAGATATCAGGTGGTGGCAGATAATATCTATAAAAGGCCTTGAAACCCCAAATTAGCCCCAGCAGGGCTAAGATGAGAAAGAGAGGCGATACATGATTGCCCCACAAATAAATACCCTCAAAATGCGTCTGATTGATATTATAGAAAAATAGGGCGGCAGCGTTATTGATGGCGTGTCCAATCGCAGAAGGAAAGATACTATTCGACTTCCAGGCAATAATACCCAGAATAATCCCCAATAGAAAAATTTGAATTGCCCAATACAACATGGCATGGATTATCGTCCAGGCCAGGCTGGCATAAATCACGGCCCGAGTGACATCCTGATATTTTTCGAGAGAGAGTTGTAAAAAACCTCGAATGATCGACTCTTCTACCAGGGCGGCTGCCAACACAGCGCCGATGCTGAGAATAAAAAAATCTGGCAGACTCGCAATGCGGAGAGCCTCAGCAATTTCTGCTAAAAAATCGGGGGCAGGAATAATAATAGTTACCAATCGATCCAGTTCATCACCAATAATGCTGATGCTCAATCCGATAATCATACTCCACAGGATGATAGGAAAGGGAATACGATTCCATCGAAATACCCGAATAACTGAGTACTTTCGTTTTTTAAGATAAATAAATGGAACAACAATTAATCCAACCTCACCAAAAGTGAGCAGTATTTTCATACTCAGAGATGAACTGTCGATTTGTTTGGAATCCGGCGTGAGAAGTAATAAGACGACCTGGGAAATCAGAACCACCAGGATAAAACTGGCGATGATGACCAGAAAGGCCTCGATCGGTCTGGGGAATTGTTCTTTTTCTTCCATGTTTGTCTCCGGCTCATCTCTTTCAAAGAATAAATGATTTCTATTTTACAGATAAAAATTGATTTGGGAAAATACATTTTAAAATAGAAATATTTATCAGTGAATAGTGTTTTGTAAAGGGAAAAGTATTTTTATGTGTCGCTTCATTTTTTGGTAAGAACCATATCGCGGGGTGTAATTTTTTAATTTTAAGAACAGACCAAGAATTTAATCAGACAATTCTCTGTGTTTTCTTGCAAAATAGTTCAACAGAATTCCGGTGGCAACGGCGACATTCAGCGATTCAGCCTGGCCATATTTCTTAATTTGAATAATTTCTGAAGAACAATTTAACAGGGCCGGGGAGATTCCGGTAGCTTCACTTCCCAGAAGAATAGCCAATGGGAAAGTAACCCGGGTTTCTTCCAAAACGGTTGTGGCGGTAGAAGAAGTAGCCAGAATTTTAATTTTATGTTTATTCAACAGCTGCGCGAATTCCATTAAATTAGAACATTCCCGACAGTTCACTCTGAACAGAGAACCCATTGAGGCACGTATCGTTTTTGGATTATAAAAATCAGCAGTATCGGAGGAACTGACCAGATAGCGTACTCCAAACCAATCGGCAGTGCGGATAATAGTTCCCAGATTTCCCGGGTCGCGAATCCCGTCTAACAGCAACAGGAGAGGCTGTTCTTTCCAGTCTTCTTCAATCAATGGGGAAACCTGAGGTATTTGCATAATCAACAAGATACCCTGCGGATTTTGCGTATCGGCTAACTTTTGAAAGTTGGTGTTAGATAGAACCAGTAATGGAATATTCTTCTTCAGCAGTCTCTTTTCAAAAACAGGGAAGAGGGGATCGTTCTGGAAATCTGGATTCCTGAAAGCCGCTTCAATCTGCCAACCTGATTCAAGGGCTTCCTGGCATAAACGTTTTCCTTCCACGATAAATAATTTCCATTCCTGGCGATACTTTTTCAATTTTAGTTTTTGATATGATTTCCAGGAGACCATCTGATTTCTTTATTTTTCTGGATTTAATAATGGTGCTTTTCTGTACCAGTTCATTAATTCATCCCGATAGATTACACCCACTAAGTGATGTTTATCTTTTCTGTCCGTGACAGGGATTAATTCAGCATCTGTAAGATCAAACAGGCGCAGGACATCCGCCAGCGATTGATCCGGATGTATTGAAATGAAGTCTTCCTGCATAATATCCCGGGCAATGAGCAGCGGATAGAGTTCTTTTTCGAACATATAGCTGCGGATGTTTTGTAATGATACTATTCCAACTATGTTTTTCCCCTGATCAATTACCGGAAATGTGGAGTGCTGGCTGCGGCGCAGTAAATCAAGAATTTTGCCAAAGGTTAGATGTTCGGGGATAGAATCGAATTTCTTTTTGATGTGCTGGTGGATGGGAATACTTTGCAAAAGAGTTATATTTCGTCCTTTGAAAATATATTCCCCGCTTAAGGCAATTTTCATGGTATAAATATTTTCTTTTAAAATCAGGCGGGAAGTCATGGTAGCAATGATTGTCCCCAGCATCAGTGGCAAAATAATTTGGTAATTGCTGGTGACTTCGAATATGAGCATCAGAGCAGAGATAGTGGCGTGGGTGGTACCTGCCACCATAATTCCCATTCCAACTAATGCATAAGCGCCTGGCGTGGCGGTGAGAGTGGGAAAGAAATAATTCATGATGCTGCCGAACAGGGCACCGAAGGAAGCTCCCACAAATAAGGAGGGAATAAATAATCCGCCGGATCCGCCACTGCCCAGCGTGAGAGAAGTAGCGATAATTTTTAAGATCGTCAATAGAAAAAGAGTCTGAATAGCGG
>CAYMXZ010000148.1:0-8736 GCA_964394475.1 uncultured Caldithrix sp.
GCAGACGGTTTAGCTGGTTCAGGAGATCGCGGTGAAGGAGATGGATTCCCAACCCCCGGTGAACCCAATTTTGATGCCACTGATAAAGATGAATCTGACCAAATTGGATTAACTGCCTTTGATGTATTCAGCATCGGTTCGGGAGTGGAATTCAGGAAAGATAAAGATATATGGGATCGGGTTTCTTACAGTCACTTTGATGCTCAGTTGGGAAATGATAATATTGCATTTCTATATGGATCAGGACTTTTTCCGTTAAAACCCCTGCAAACCGAAAGATTTTCTGTTTGCCTGGTATTCGGAGAAAATTTAGCGGATATTCGACGAAATAAGCAAACCGTGCAGGCGATTTACAATAATAATTATAATTTTGCCCGACCACCGGATAAACCAAGAGTCTGGTCAGCGATTGGAGATAAAAAGGTAACGCTCTATTGGGATGATGTGGCAGAAAAGAGTTACGATCCGTTCTCCACTCCACCTTTTGATTTTGAAGGTTATAAAATTTATAAAAGTACCGATCCTGGTTTCCTGGACGCCCGCATAATTACTAATGCCTTCGGGGAAAAAACTTTCTTGAAACCAGTAGCACAGTTTGATATCCGGAATGACGTGGAAGGCTTTTTCCCTCTGGATTTTCAGGGATTAAAAGTCTATATGGGAGATAACAAAGGACTCAAGCATTCCTGGACAGATACAGATGTGATCAATGGCAAAACTTATTATTATGCAGTGGTATCGTACGATCGTGGGAATCCTGATTCCAGTATGTATCCCTCAGAGTGCAGTCGGGTAATCGTTCAGGATGTGAATGGCAATTTGAAATTTGATAAAAACACTCTGGCCGCTACTCCTCAATCACCAGCAGCCGGTTTTCAAACCAGTGGATTAAAAAATGATATCAATCATACTGCCGGTTTTGCTACCGGGAATGTATGGATTGAGATTCTTGATCCTCTTCAGGTGAAAGACAATCAGAAATATAGAGTGACTTTTGATGATACCACTCACGCTGATTCTATTAGTTATCAACTTTTAAATATCACCACTCCGGATCAACCTGATACCATTATTCATGAATCTTTTTATATCCATGGCGAAGACTTCAATCCTCTGTTCTCTGGAATGCGTTTATTTGTTTTTACCGACACCGTAGAATGGGATGCTTCGGAGTCCGGCTGGATCCAGGGAAATTGTAATCTTCCAATTAGAGTGGAGCATATTTATAAATATGAGCGTCGCCGTCCTGGATATCCTTCCAGTTATGAGATCCGATTTGGACAGCCGGATACCAGTAGATTTTTTGCCGGTGGTTTCGTGGTGAATTTTACGGTGTGGGATATTTATGAGAATCATAAAGTGCGCTTTGCGTTTGAAGAACCCCGCAAATCCACGCGTGATAGCACCATCTCGGTTCCTCTGAATGATTCAACAGAATACATTCGAATTATCATGCAGGAAGGCTTTTTTCCGCGTGAGATCTGGCGGATCCATTTCCTGGAACCATATGATAATGCACCCCCCATATTGCCGCAAGATGGTGATATTTTAAAAATCCAGATTAAAACTCCTTTTCGAATAGGTGACGTCTATGAATTTGAGACAAAAGCAGCAAAGATTGATCGACAACAGGCTAAAAGTGATCTGGATGAAATTGCGGTAGTTCCTAATCCTTATGTAGCTGCGGCTCGTTGGGAACCACGCCGACTCTATGCCACAGGTCGCGGAGAACGACGAGTCTTTTTCATTCATCTGCCTCAAAAATGTACCATTCGAATCTATACCATGAGTGGTGAACATGTGAAAACTATTGAACATCAAGCAGAAATGATAGATGGGGCTGAGCCCTGGGATTTAACTACCAAGGATGGATTGGACATTGCTCCAGGTGTTTATATTTTCCACGTCGACGCCCCGGAAATTGGCGAGAAAATTGGTAAATTCGCATTAATCAAATAGAGTCATAGCCATGAAACGTAAACGTTTATATTCTTTATGTTTTTCGATGGTGATACAAATTCTATTCATCACCTCAAATACCATGGGAGGGATAACAAATAGTGGAACAGCCGCGGCTCAGTTTTTAAAAATTGAGATGGGTTCACGAGCCATCGGAATGGGTGGAGCTTATGTTGCCCTGGCAAAGGATGTTTCGGCCATTTACTGGAATCCGGCTGGACTCTCCTATGTGGGTCCCCACGGGGCTGTAGGATTCATGCATTGTGATTGGTTGGCTGATACCAATTTCGACTTTGCGGCAGCGATTCTGCAAACCCAGAAACTTGGCACCTTCGGATTAAGCTTTACTGCGCTCTCCATGCCCGATATGAAAGTCCGTGATGAATTTGAACCGGAAGGAACCGGGGAATACTTCAGCGCCATTGATATGGCCTTAGGAGTGAGCTATGCCCGCCGTTTTACCGATCGCTTCAGCATGGGTATTACTGGCAAATATATTCGCCAGCAAATCTGGCATATGGTTGCTTCCAGTATTGCATTTGATCTCGGCATTTTATTTCGCACTGATTTTGAATGGTTAGTCCTGGGTATTAGTGTTTCCAACTTTGGTTCGAAATTGCAGTACTCTGGAAAAGATATATTTGTGAATTATGATTTTGATCCCACCCAATGGGGAGATAATGAAAATATTTTTGCGAATCTGCAAACCGATAAGTGGAATCTCCCATTGCTATTTCGATTTGGCCTGGCGATGGAAATTCTTAAAAGTAATTTTAATCAATTAACCGCCAGCATAGAAGCCCGTCACCCAAATGATAATACTGAAAATGTAAGCCTGGGACTGGAATATGGCCTTAAACAAAGATTTTTTCTGCGGGGAGGATACCAATCCTTGTTTGAGGACCAATCGGAAAAAGGATTCACTCTCGGATTGGGTTTCGTGTATCACTTTTCGCCCGGCATTCCACTTTCTATTGATTATGCCTATGCCGATTGGGGACGTCTGACGAATGTGAACAGATTTTCTCTTGAGATGAATTTTTAAAATGATGACCAGTTTACTGTTACCCATTACTCACAAAATTCGGATATCTCGCGTTAAAATCTTTTTTAATGGTATACAGAAGGTTTCAATCTATTAATTAGAAATGGAATAACCATGAAATGGCTAAATATTGCTATTATAGTTTATGGACTGATTATTCATTTGCATGCTCAGGGTGATATAATTTTTTTCAGTGAGAGTGCAGATCCCACTTATTATGATCCGTCGTGGGGATATCAGAGTGGAGGAAGTTATCTGGAACGATCGGGACCAGGATCGGATAAATTTCCGGTTGATACCAGACACCCCTATCTGGGTTACCATAGTCTGCGATTACATTGGCAATCCGTAAGTGGGGGAGATTGGGGAATAGCTGTGGCATCACCCGGCTGGCCAGGCCATGATTTAACTTCTTATGACAGTATCATTTATTGGATCAATGCTCCTCAATCAGTAATCCAATATGACCTGCCTGCCATGGAATTGGAAGATACCTCGAATAAGCATAGCACGCGTATCTGGATAGGTGATTATTTTGGCGGAGTGGATGGCGATTCTTTGAGCTGGCAGAGAGTAGCTATTCCAATCAACGCCTTCAGTCCCGGGCCGCAAAACTGTAACTTTAGCAGAATAAAAACCATTTTCCATTACCAACAGAATCCCGATGGAATTGTACATAAGGTTTGGATCGACGAAATCCGTGCGATAAAAATTGGAGGCAGCACCAATATTCCGCAGCGCCCGGTAAATATTTCTGCTACTGGTTACGATAGTCGAATTGATTTAAAATGGAATCTGGATACTGATCCCAATTTAGCCGGCTATTTTATTTACCGTTCTTCTTTAGCCAATGGTCCTTTTGTACGAATAAATTCTATTCTCCATGAAACTCATATTTATAGTGATTTTCTCGGTCAGAATAACCAAACATATTATTATTATTGCACAGCTACCAATCAAAGTTTACAAGAATCTCCCGCTTCTGATACTGTTTATGCCACTTCCCAACCCATGAGTGAAGAAGAATTAATTACTTCTGTTCAAGAAGCTATCTTTCGATATTTTTATGATTACGGTCATCCTGTAAGCGGTCTGGCCAGGGAAAGAAATGGAAGAGGAAACTTGGAAACCTGTGCCAGCGGGGGAACCGGTTTTGGATTAATGGCTATAGTAGTCGGAGCAGAGCGAGGTTTCGTCAGCCGTGATTCAGCGGCCATTAGAGTACTCAAAATTTTGCGCTTCTTACAAGAACAGACTACCCGGTATCATGGAGCATGGCCGCATTGGATTAACGGCACTACCGGCGCGACTATCCCTTTTAGCCAATATGATGACGGAGGAGATCTGGTCGAAACCTCCTATCTTGTGCAGGGATTATTAACAGTTCGACAGTATTTTAATCAGAATAATGCAGTAGAAGATGAAATTCGGACACGTGCGACTCAGATGTGGGAAAGTGTTGAATGGAACTGGTATCGAAGAGATTCTGGCAATTTTCTTTACTGGCATTGGTCCCCTAATTATGGGTGGGCAATGAATATGAGAGTAGTTGGATTTAACGAGGCCATGATCGTTTATCTTCTGGCTATTGCTTCACCTACCTATGGTGTGCCGGCCTCACTTTATTATAATGGCTGGGCATCTTCCTCAAATTACGCTACTCCCTTACCCAATACGTTTTATGGAATCAGGCAGTGGGTAGGACCACCTTTAGGAGGGCCACTATTTTTCACCCATTATTCGTTTCTTGGCTTTGATCCCCGATATAAACAAGATCAATTTTGTAATTATTTCGAAAATAATAGGAATATTTCATTAATCCAGTGGAAATACTGCATGAATAACCCTTATCATCATACCGGATACGATTCTTTGACCTGGGGTCTTACGGCTAGTGATGATCCTTTTGGTTATTCTGCTCACGCTCCTTATAGCAATGATAATGGCACCATAACTCCTACGGCGGCGATCAGTGCAATGGCCTACACTCCTGAGCAATCTATAGCTACATTGAAACATTTCTATTTTCATTATGGTCCACAATTGTGGGGAGAATTTGGGTTCAAAGATGCATTCAACCTCAATCAGAATTGGTTTGCCAATAGCTATATCGCCATCGATCAGGGGCCAATGATTGTGATGATAGAAAATTATCGCAGTCAATTGTGCTGGAATTTATTTATGGCCAATGCCGAAATTCCACAAATGTTGAATGCCATTGGTTGGACAGTTAATATTGAACCCGAAAATAAGCCCCTTATTCATGAGTTTATCTTACACCAGAATTTTCCCAATCCTTTTAACTCCACCACTCAAATAGAATTTTCATTGAATGAAGCCGAAAAGGTTAGTCTGGAAATCTATGATTTATTAGGACAAAAAATAAAGGTGATTTATGATAACCAGACCATGCCATCCGGCGAGCATAAAGTAACATTTGTGGCTGAAAACTTACCTTCTGGGGTATACTTTTATAAATTAAGTACAAAAACACAGTCTATTTCTAAAAAAATGGTTTTGATCCAATAAGTAATATTTCTTTGGTAAACAGCTCCTGGAAAAATCAGAAATCCTTTTCTTCAATTTAGAAAAGTATGATATAAAATGCTTCACGCTAAGTATATAGACTTCCAGTGGAAAAATTCTTATACAGGGAAGATCGACATTTTTTTCATTTTTCTCTTACTAATCATTTCCTGCCATAAAAGTCCGGATCTGGATGAAAATACTTTATTAATAGTGGGAAATGATAGAGTCTCTTTAGAGGAATTTCGAAACGGTTATGAACTTGATCCGACCTTTCCCGGCTATCGGAAAGGAGAGGAGGGGCTCCAGGATTACGCGAATTTGTTCATTGATAAAATATTATGTCAGAAAATGGCTATTCAGGAAAATCTGTTTGAGCAACCTGAATATAAAAAACAACTCAATTATGCAAAACAGAAAGCATCCATTCAAGCCCTGTACCGCGCCAGAGTAAGGGATTATCTGCAGGTGACTGATCAGGAGGTAAATTACGCCTATCAACAGATGTCGCGGGTATTACATTTAAAACATTTATTTATGCCAGATTCACAACAAGCCGCAATATTGTATGCGCGACTAAGAAAGGGTGAAAATTTTGACTCTCTGGCTAAAGAAATTTTTAAAAATGTTCCTCCGGAGAAAGGGGGTTCAGACCTTGGTGAGGTTTATTGGGGAGATTTAGACCCCTCTCTGGAAAACACTGCATATCAATTAAAATCAAATGAATTCTCAACACCAGTAAAAAGTCGATGGGGATATCATATTTTATTCCTGGAAGACGAGCACCCTTATCCAAAAACATCTGAAAAAGATCTTCAAACTAACCAGCGAAAAATTTTAAAAAAGTTACTCGCTCAGAAAGAACAAATTTTGGCTACCAAGTACGTGAAAAACTTCCTGGATCCTCTTGATATACGAGTTAAGTCCAATGCATTCATGAAAATTTCTCAACTCCTCCATTTACAAGATGAAGGTCAGTCTTCACCTCGACTTGTCCCTGTGGTATATCTTAGTGATGAAAAGTTGAGAACACTCACAGACAATCTACAGCCAGATGCAAAACAAATTTTTATGACCTACCGTTTAGGACAATGGACTATTGATGATTTTCTAGAACGGCTTGCTGCTTTGCCTTTTGATAAAAGACCGAGAATAAGTTCCTTAAAGAATTTCAAAGATGATGTTGGTTTATTGATTCGAAATGAGTTTTTATACAAAGAAGCGGAAAGAAGTGGACTTGATCGCAGCAGCTATGTGGATTCTGTGGTTTATTCCTTCTCCAGCGAAATCGCTTACCACCACTTTCTAAAAGATTTTTATTCAAAATATAGGGTTCCACTAGACGTTTTAACATATTATCAGAATAAATCGGGACTCGAGCCACCTCTCACCGTTCTTCCAGGCATGCGTACCCTGGAAAGTTACCGACATTACTATGCGGCTCTCCAACTACACAATTTTTTATTAGAGCGATTCAAGGATTTACCGATTAAAATAAATTACTCGCTGGTCAAAAAAGAAGCTCAACAAATAGATTGGAACAATCCAATCCGTATGGTTGTCATTCCTGAAAATTAAATTAACAGCCATGCTGAAAATAATTTTATCTAGTGCAATATATTATGTTAAAAAAATTATAATCGAGCTATACTATTTTTATTAATCGTAAATTGGACGAATTTTGTATGTTCATAATCTACTGAAAGTACTGAGAATGAAAATTCGACTCCTTTAACTCTCACCAGAACTTGATTCACTGACATCATTCATTTTTATCGGTTTTGGTTAAACCTTGGTGACGAAACATGTATACAAAAATCAGCTTAAACGGTAAATGGAAATTACAACCCGGTGATTTAAATCCACCCAATGAATATTCCCATAGCATTATTGTTCCGTCTTTAGTAGATACGGCTAAACCAGTCCTTAACTTTGAACAGCATAAATATTTTTGGTATAAAAAAGACTTTAATCTGCCGCATAAAATGCTAAATAAAAAAGTGTATCTTCAACTTGAGCAAGTCATGTTTGGTACTGAAATATGGGTGAATAACCAAAAAATTGGAGGGGATATTCCATGCTATACCAGTCAAGAGTTTGATATCACCCCCTATCTGCGAGTCGATGATACAAATAACCTGCAGATCAGAATCGGAAGGCGGGAAACGCTGCCCACACATAGTGCAGTAGGTAATGATTATGAGAAACTCTCCTGGATTCCAGGTATTTATGGAGATGTTTGGCTACACTGCTATGGTGAAGGCAGAGCACAATGGACACGAATCATGTCGGATACGAAAACTGGTAAAATTTCTATCACTACTATTCTTGAAAATCTGGTAAACGAACCTCAATTATTTACTGTTAGCTACCAAATTTTCGACAAAAAAAACAAAAGCAAAGTCACACAAAAACTCACATTCCTCAGAAGAGTCAAAGCAAAAGCTAAGTCAGTACTCAAAAGTAACATGATCATTACTGATTTTAGATTATGGTCACCACATGATCCTTTTTTGTATCAACTGGAAATTTGTTTAGTCTGCAAAGGGAAAATTTCGGATCGCCAGATTATCACCTTCGGAATGCGAAGTTTTACGATTAAAGGTAGACATTTTTATTTAAATGGACAACGCATCGTGCTAATGGGAAGTAATATCCCTTTTCATCGTTTACTATCGGATCCCCGTCGAAACCGATTGCCCTGGAATGTCCACTGGATAAAAAGAGCTTTAGTGGAAATTCCAAAATCCCATAACATGTTTTTTTTCCGCTTCCATCTGGGACATGCATATAACCGCTGGTATGATATGGCGGATGAACACGGAATCATGCTGCAGGATGAATGGATGTTCTGGACAGTTACCGGCTCTTATCCTCAAATTGAAAAAGAATTGACGTCCTGGGTGAAGGAAAATATCAATCATCCCAGTATTGTCATCTGGGACGCACTCAATGAAACGATGGATAAAACTATTCAAAATAAAATAATTCCGCGCTTAAAGAAAATAGATCCTACTCGTCCGTGGGAGCTCGTGGATTTCCCAGAGGATCACCCATACATTTATTCTTTAGGACCAGTTCTTAATGAAAAAAAGTTTGGTTTTGCTCGTTCCATCTTCGATTTCAGTAAACGCACCGCACCAGCCATGATCAGTGAATATCTCTGGTGGTGGCTTGATGAAAGATCACAACCCACATTTTTAACC
>CAYMXZ010000149.1:0-8717 GCA_964394475.1 uncultured Caldithrix sp.
ATTCACCGCTTCTTGAATGACTCTCAGGTAAAAGCTCTATATGCCGTACGAGGAGGATCGGGCAGTAGCCAGCTGCTTCCGTACATTAAATATAAAAAGTGGAAAAATACAGGCAAAATACTGATTGGATTTAGTGATATTACGGCTTTACAATGGGCGCTGTGGTATCGATCTGACACTGTTTCTTTTTCAGGGATGACCTTGACTTTTCAATTCAGAAAAGAAAATCCTTATCTCTCATTATTTTTAAAACATCTTCAGTCTCGGCGGAGAAGCATTACCCGGTTTGATTTGCGCCATGAAAACATCATCATTGCGCGAGGTGGTCATGCTGAGGGTTTCCTGATGGGTGGAACTCTTTCTATCATAACCAGTTTGCTGGGCACTCCGTTTTTTCCGAAACTACGGCATGATATTATCTTATTTATCGAAGATGTCAATGAACCGCTCTATCGAATAGAACGGTCCATTGTACAAATGAAATTAGCTGGAATTTTTCAGAACCTCAAAGGGATTATTTTTGGGCGCTTTAAGCTGGATAATCACTTTATTGAGGTGTGGTCTGCTGTACGTTATCACCTTCCCGAAAACATACCCGTCATACTGAATTTTCCTTATGGGCACTTTCCCGAAGCTTGTGCCTTACCCATAGGATGCTGGGCTAAATTGCAAAGTGAGCCTTTTCAATTAAGTTGGTAGTTTTCGATGAGCTAATTTTCTGTATTCTGCCAGGTTTTTTTATCAACACAGTCAATTTTACTAATCTATTTAATAATTACGATTGACACTTTCCAAACTTCATATTATATTTTTCGCTTAAATTAAGGAAAAACATTGGTGAAAAGAATTGCAGTATTTGCCTCAGGTCGGGGAAGTAATTTTATAAAAATTTATCGAAACATCCTGCGGGGGAAGATCCCGGCCCAGGTAGTGTGCTTCCTGACTGATAATCCGCAAGCCCCCGCCCTCCAGTTTGCTCTCGCGCATCATATTCCAGATGCAGTTTTATCACCAAAAAATTTCAACGATCCATATCGTTTCGGTCAGGAGATGTTACACTTTCTTCAACAGCATCAGAGTGAATGGATTGTCCTGGCAGGCTATCTGAAGAAGATTCCTGATAATGTGGTGGCGATTTATAAAAATAAAATTGTCAATATTCATCCTGCCTTACTTCCAGCTTTTGGTGGAAAGGGCATGTATGGAATGCATGTTCACGAGGCTGTCTATGCCTCGGGAGCAAAAGTGAGTGGCGTCACCGTTCATCTGGTAAATGAAATCTATGATGCGGGTCCAATTGTCATGCAAAAAGCCGTGGATATTGAAGATTGCCAGAATCCGTCGCAAATTGCTGCAAAAGTTCTGAAAGTTGAACACCGATTATATTCTCAAGCACTGATAAAATTATTTACCCGGTCCTATTTCATTCAGGGGAATCGGGTAATATTCAGTGAATAAAACGGAGAGTTTTTCCTGATTTTTTTAGACACTGGTAGAAAGAATGAGATGGCAGACAATATTAGCATAAAACAAGCACTTCTGAGTTGCTGGGATAAGACGGGTTTAGCTGAATTAGCCCACCATTTGGTTCAGCAAGAAGTAGAAATAATTTCCAGTGGAGGGACGGCCAAATTTTTATCTGAAAAAGGAATTAAAGTAATTAAAATTGAAGAGGTAACTGGCTTTAAAGAAATTTTGGATGGTCGTGTAAAAACTCTTCATCCGTTTATTCACGCTGCCATTTTGGCCCGAAGAACCAAAGATCATTTGCAGCAATTAAAAGCAAACGGGATAAAACCAATCGATCTGGTGGTTGTTAATTTGTATCCGTTTCAGGACTTTCTGGATAAAGAGAAACCGGTGCTGGAGATGATCGAACTCATCGATATTGGTGGTCCGGCGATGTTGCGGGCCGCTGCCAAGAATTATTTTCATGTGGTTGTACTTCATCATCCTGATCAGTATCACTTGTTTTTAGACACCTGGGAGCAAAACCATTATTCTATTCCAGTAGAATTCAGTTTGCGTCTGGCGGCTGATACGTTTTTTCATACTTCTTTTTACGATGCTCAGATCAATCAATTTTTTGATGCACTGTGCAGTCAGGAAAAATTACCCTCTCGATTTTCTCTGCATTATCAAAAACAAAAAGATTTAAGGTATGGGGAGAATCCTCATCAAGCAGCGGCGATTTATGTATCCCCACCACAGTTTCAAAAGAATTTGCCGATAATGGATCAGTTGTGGGGAAAGGAAATGTCTTATAATAATTTTGTGGATGTAACGGCAGCTGCCAGAGTGGTCAGTGAATTTTCTGAACCAGCGGTCACCATCGTGAAGCACACGAATCCATGTGGAGCCGCGGTGGACGTCAGGCTGGTAAATGCTTTTGATAAAGCACTGGCCGGCGATCCGGTTTCAGCCTTTGGGGGAATTGTGGCCGCCAACAAAGAAATCGATCACGAAGTGGCAGAGCATCTTGGGCATACTTTTTTTGAATGTATAATTGCTCCTGATTTTTCTGCAGAAGCTTTGAATATTTTAAAGAGCAAGAAAAATGTGCGGATTTTAAAATCCAGTCAACTCTTTTCGGAAAATATAAAATATGAGTTTCATCATCTTCCGGTGGGAATGTTAGTACAGGAACCTGATCGGATCTTTCTTGAAGAAGACCACCTGCAATCTGTTGGATTTCGTGACCCCACGCTGGAGGAAAAGCGGGATTTATTTTTTGCCTGGAAAATAGTAAAACATGTAAAATCAAATGCTATTGTGTTCGCGAAAGATCTTCAAATTTTGGGAGTGGGAGCAGGACAAATGTCACGGGTGGATTCGGTAAAAATTGCCTGTCGTAAAGCGCAGGAAAATGGCCACAATTTGCAGGGAGCGGTGATGGCCTCGGATGCTTTCTTTCCTTTCCCGGATGGGATCGTGGAGGCCGCTAAGGCCGGAATTACGGCTGTTATTCAGCCAGGTGGTTCCGTGCGCGATAAGGAAGTGATTGAAGCAGCTCGACAACACCAACTGTCTATGTTGTTTACTGGAATTCGTCATTTTAAGCACTAACCGGTTAAAAAAGAGGATTGTTTATGCCATTAGGTATTTTAAGCTTTTTATCCAACGATATCGGTATTGATCTGGGAACGGCTAATACCCTGATCTTTGTGAAAAATCGAGGTATTGTGGTTAATGAACCATCGATTGTTGCTATAGAAGAAAATAGCGGCAAAGTGGTCGCAGTGGGTAAGGAGGCCCGGGAAATGTTTGGGAGAACTCATCAGGAAATCATCACTATTCGACCTTTGAAAGATGGGGTGATTGCAGATTTCGAGGCCACCGAAATCATGATCAGGGAGCTCATAAAGAAAGCAAATGTCAACCGTATTTCCATTGGGAAAATTTTAGTAAGTGTTCCTTCTGGAATTACCGAAGTTGAGAAACGGGCGGTGCGTGATAGTGCAGAGAGAGCTGGAGCACGAGAGGTGTATCTTGTTCCTGAAGCGATGGCTGCCGCGGTGGGTATCGGTCTGGATATCGAAAAACCGGTAGGTAATATGATTGTAAATATTGGAGGCGGTACCTGTGAAATCGCCATTATTTCCCTCGGTGGAGTTGTTCTGCACACCTCCATTCGAATTGCCGGTGATGAAATGAATGAATCCATCGTTCAGTATTTTAAGAAGAATTATAATCTGCTGGTGGGTGAAAAGACCGCTGAAGTATTAAAATGTGAAGTGGGTTCGGTGATGCCTCTGGAGGAGGAGATCACCACTCAGGTAAAAGGCCGCGATCTAATCGATGGTATTCCCAAAACGGTTGAAGTCAATTCGGCGGAAATTCGCGAGGCCTTAATGGATCCGGTGAATACCATTGTTGAATCCATTCGTTTAACTCTGGAACGGACACCACCAGAATTAGCTTCAGATATTCTTGATCACGGAATTATTCTTTCTGGAGGAGGAGCATTATTGAAAAAGCTGGATGAATTGATCCAGAAAGAAACTCAACTGCCGGTCAATGTGGCTGAAGATCCCCTGACCTCAGTGGTAAGAGGCACCGGTAAAATATTAATGGATTTTAATCGGTACTTGAAAGTGTTGCTGAAAACGAAAAGAGTGTAAGGTGGGTAAAGGAGAATAAAAAATTAGATAAATGTGGTTAAAATATTTTTACAACTTTACGGGAATAGAATTTATTATAATTAAAGGCTGTAGGTTTTTTTCTTTGCATGAACAAGATTTTTGATTTATTCGGTCAACGGCGCACACTTCTTCTTCTTTTGTTATATATTCTTCTGTCCTTTCTTTTTATGGCGCTGAATGATCCATTCGTTCTGCGTGGATTCCGGCTGGCTATTTTGCAAGGAATCAGCTGGGTTTATTCTGCTCAACATCGTTTAGCCTCTATCAGAGAGATGGAGCAGGAGAATAAAATGATTCGACAGCAGCTATTAGAGTTATCATTAGCCAACCAGAAATTGCAGGAATCAATGCTGGAGAATATGCGGTTACGCCGCCTGCTAAAATTTAAAGAAGAGAGTAATTTCCAATATATTCCTGCGTCCGTTATTGGCATGGGACAGGAACAAACCATCAGGTCATTGATTCTGGATGTGGGAAGTGCTGATGGAGTCGCTAAAAATCAAACAGTGATTACTGAACAGGGATTGGTCGGAAAAATTTTGATTGTGGAGCCGCATCAATCAATTGTTCAAATTTTAATGGATCGCAATTCTTTAGTGAGCGCCCGTTTGCAGAAAAGTCGCGAGATCGGGGTGGTTGGCTGGTCCGGTAATCCCTGGCTGGATTTGAATTATATTCCCAGAGACGTGATTATTGAACCAGGAGAAGTGGTGCTCACTTCTGGATTAAGCCGGGTGTATCCGAGGGGTATTAAAATTGGGATTGTCTCCGAAGTATCTGATGTCGATTATGAACTTTTTAAAAGAATTAAGCTTAAACCAGCTGTCAATTTTAATAGCCTGGAAGAGGTTTTTGTTTTATTTACTCCCGATACTTCTTTAACAAGCGAGTGATCAATTGGCGAAAATTGAATATCGTTATCTCACTTTTTTTGTGATGGCTTTTATTCTGCAATTTACGGTGATCCGATTTATAGAAATATTGCATTGGCGTCCCGACCTGATTCTTATCGTTCTGGTATTTTTTTCCCTGAAGAAAGGGCCGAATTGGGGAATGACCGCTGGTTTTGTAAGCGGTTTACTGCAGGATCTCATCAGCGTGGAAATGTTAGGTCTAACGGCCTTAACGAAAACCCTGGCTGGATTTTTAGCAGGGGTGCTCTCCGGTAAACTCACTACCCGGGCCGAGTTTTTTCTGGTGCTTTTGATCAGTGGTTTCGTCCATGATCTGGTATATTTTTTTATCTTTACCCTCGGTGAAAATTTTTCCCTGCATTCTTTGCTTATTTTTTACACCATTCCGAACTTGCTTTATACGGTAATCATTGGCGCAATTCTTTATTATTTCTTTGAACCCATTTTAGCAGAATCATAAGGTGTCATTATGACCGGGTCTGCACCCGAATCAAAAAAATATATTCTGTATGCGATTGTTATCCTGGTATTCTCCGTTTTGACTATTCAGTTTTTTACTCTGCAGATCAGTAAGTCATCGGTTTATGCTGAGAAAAGTCTTGAAAACAGTGTGAAGATGATTACCCAGCTTCCGGTTCGAGGCAATATTTATGACCGTGATGGACGGGTAATTGTCGATAATCGACCGGCATTTTCGCTCTATTTAGTCCCGGCAGAAACACCCCATTCCACCGTGGCGAAGGTGGCTGAATTATTTAATCTGCAGGAAGAGGATATTCAAAAAGAGCTAAAAAAATCTGGACGATTCCAGGCAGTGAAAGTTGTTCGGCAGGTTGATTTAGAAAAATTAGCCTGGATTCAGGAAAATATTGTTGATCTACCGGGAATAGAATGGAAATCAGAACCCGTCAGGCACTATGTGCGTTCCTCAGGGTTGGCACATTTGTTAGGAACGCTGGGCGAAATTGATGAAAAAGAATTGCCTTTATATCCCCAGCTGGAAGCAGGTGATGTGGTTGGTAAAAAAGCGCTGGAAAAAACTTTCGATGATCAGATTAGAGGCGTAAAGGGTGTCCGCTTTGTAAAAGTTGATGCGTCTGGCAGGGTGGTTGATCAGGTGTCAACCAGTAAAAGTGCTCTACCTTTACCCGGAAAACATCTGTATTTAACCATCGATCTGCGATTGCAGATATATGCTGACTCGTTGATGGCGGACAAGCGAGGCGCCTTGATTGCAATGGACACTCGCACCGGAGAAATTCTCACCTTCTTATCTAAACCAGATTATGATGTGAGCAAACTCAGCGGGGTTATTTCAACAGAACTCTGGGAAAAATTAGTGAATGATCCTTACCATCCTTTGTATGATCGGGCATGTCAAAGCGCGTATCCCCCCGGATCGACCTATAAACTGGTAGCCGCCATTGCTGCGCTTAACGAGAATCTTATCACTTCCGCCCATAAATCCACCTCTCCCGGCTATTATGCCATCGGAAATAAAGTCATCAAATGCTGGAGAGCCAAGGGACATGGAACATTGGATTTAGAAGGAGCAATCAAAAATTCTTGTAATGTCTATTTTTATAAATTGGGTCTTTTAATCGGGTTGGATGTCTGGAACAAATACAGCGAGTTATTCTATTTTGGGAAAAAGACCGGTGTCGAAATGACCAACGAGAATCCCGGATTAGTTCCCAGTGTAGCGTATTATAACAAGGTGTATGGAGAAGGAAGATGGACGAAAGGGATGTTAGCGAATCTGGCAATTGGTCAGGGAGAATTGTTGGTTACTCCGTTACAAATGGTTCAATTTACTTCCATTTTAGCTAATCGGGGAAAAGCCTATAAACCTCATCTGGCCTTGAAATTAGAGGATCCCATCAGTAAAGAACAAAAATTATTTCCTCGTGAGTCCCGTCAGGTGATGGCCATTCGGCCCGAAGTATATGATGTAATTTTAGAAGGAATGCGTGAGGTGGTGGATGGGGGAACGGGAGCCAGAGCCAGACTCTATGGGATAACTTCTGCTGGTAAAACCGGAACGGCACAAAATCCTCATGGTGATGATCATGCCTGGTATATCGGTTTTGCGCCCTTTGAAAATCCGGAAATTGCCATTTGTGTGATTGTTGAAAATGGAGGGTCAGGAGGCGGTATATCTGCCCCCATCGCCGGTGCCTATTTTAAAAGATATTTTTACTATCAAAATAAATACGACTATGAAGTGGAACGTCGCATGATAGCTGCCGCTTTAAAAGAGAAGGAAGCTGCTAATCAAATGGTGGGACAAACGATAAGTGATTCAGTACAGGTTGGAAATTAATTAAAGAGCAGAAATGTTTCTGGAATTACAAAAACATATCGATTTTATTCTCATTTTTTCTCTGCTGGGTTTAATGATTTTGGGACTCCTGGCTCTGTATTCTTCTTCTCAAAGTAGTTTGGAAAGTGCCAGCGATACCAATCACTTCATGAAGCAAGCCATCTGGATGGCCATCGGTGGTTTGCTATTGATCGTCGTTTATTTCATTCCTCATCGCTGGATATATAATTCTGCCTATTTTCTCTATGCGATTGGGATTTTTTTGTTGATATTAACTTTTTTTATAGGGAAAATCGGTCAGGGAGCTGAACGATGGTTGCCAATCGGGGCATTTTCATTTCAACCTTCTGAATTTATGAAAGTGGCTACGATTTTAGCAGTGGCCAGATACATATCAAATGAGGAAAGAGATCTAAATAAATTCAAATATTTTATTTTTGCCGCTTCTTTTTTAGTTATACCCTTCGTGCTGATTATTCGCCAGCCGGATCTGGGCACTTCGATGGTTTTTGTGGCTTTAGCGTTACCCATGTTTTATTGGGCGGGTCTTTCTCTAAGTAATTTAATTCTGATTATCTCTCCTTTTATCATCATGTTTGCTTCCTTTCATTTCAGTGCCTTTTTAATTATCATGCTACTACTGGTTGGCTATCTCATCCTGGCGCGTCGAAAAAAATCGGTAGCCATTTCAGTATTTTTTTCAAATATCATTATGGGTCTCATTACCCCGGTCATCTGGAATCATTTGAAACCGTACCAGCGAAATCGCATTATTATTTTTTTAAATCCGGAAGCGGATCCCAAAGGAGCTGGCTATCAAATTATTCAATCCAAAGTAGCGATCGGTTCCGGAGGCTCTTTAGGAAAAGGTTTTATGCAAGGCTCTCAAACTCAATTACGGTTTCTTCCTGAACAACACACAGATTTCATCTATGCCGTTATTGGCGAAGAGTTCGGATTTTTAGGCACTTTGGTCGGGATTATTTTATTTTTTACTTTTATCATCAGAGGTATTCAGATTGCGAATATGGTACACAACCGATTCAATAGTATTGTCGTCCTTGGAATCGTTACGGTCATTTTTTTTCATGTCTCGGTGAATCTGGGAATGGTGGTAGGACTTTTACCAGTTACCGGTTTGCCCTTGCCTTTCATCAGTTATGGTGGCTCATCGTTGATCAATAACCTGTTGATGGTGGGTATCATGCTCAATTTTTATCGCAATAGGTTTGAATATTAGGGAGAACAATTATGCATCCTGAATTGTTTCGCATTGGCCCTCTGGCCATTCATAGTTATGGAGTTATGCTGGCTTTTTCATTTCTCATCGGGATATAT
>CAYMXZ010000150.1:0-8715 GCA_964394475.1 uncultured Caldithrix sp.
GTGTGGGACAGAATATTGAATACAAATTTATCATTGCCGATAAGATTGATCCCACTACTGGTGTGACCTGGGAAAGCACGGCCAACCGTTCCTTTACTGTTCTACCCGATAAGGCCGATCAGACGATTTACTGGAGTTTCTGGGAAAATCGACCGCCAGACATTGCTGCTGGACAGGATACGGTTACTGTAAAATTTATCACTGATCTGACCAGAGCCATCAGCGAAAATGGCTTTACTCCTGGCGATACGATTCAGGCGCAGTTTGGCGATAATGGCACTTCCGTCCCTGGAACGGTCAGATTGCTGAAAGAAGGATTTATTGGCAATATTTACTCTGGAACCACGGAAGTTTATAATGTACAGGCCGGTGGTGAATTACAGTACAATTACTATGTGCTTTTCAATGGAACCGGCGTACGGGAAAATTACTTTGATTTTTCGGACACCACCGTTGGTACCAGCCGTCCCGAGAAAAGAAAGTTGAATATTCCATTTCCCGCTCCTACCACCACGATTGAAGTGTATGATACGGTTTCAAGCAGGGTAGATCCTCGTCGGCAACCACAATTCAGGAACAACCAGGTTCTGCCGAAAAATGTTACAGTATTTTGGGAAGTCGATTTACGTCCTCCTTATTACCAGATTTTATTAGAAGGTGTAACGCTGGATGATATTCAGGGTGATATTGATATTGGTCCCGCTCAATTGGATTCCATTTTTGTCTGGGGAGTATGTATAAACGGGTTAGCCGTAGACGGTTGGACCACCTGGGGTTCTACATTGCGCAATACTCCTGGCAAGAATATGAAAGATGACGGTACTCAGGGCGATCAGACGCCGGGAGATTCGATCTACACGACTACCTGGTTCTATTCAGGTCCGGACAGCAATGATGTGTTTGGTCAGGTCTTCAAGTTCGGAATTTACGGTGGAGACAATGAAGCCGGTGGCGCTGGATTTGGTTTGAACCACCTGGAAAATATCGTACTGGCCAACCCGGGCAGCCCGGATCCAGAAAATGTGACCATCTTCTCCCAGTTCGGATCGATCAATCCCAATTTCTACTATCGCTGGAATTATGACCTGGGTATTGTAGGAATTGATGATAATGGTCCCGTACAGATTGCCAGAACTCCGCGACTGGATAACAATTATCCTAACCCATTTAACCCGGTGACGACCATCCGTTTCGTACTGCCAAAAGCGATGGATGTCAAATTGGAAATTTATAATGCGCTGGGACAGAAAGTCACAACCCTGATCGATGGCAAACGCCGTGAAGGTCAACACATTGTGAACTGGAACGGAGTGGACAGCAAGGGTTATCCGGTAAGCAGCGGAATTTACTTCTATCGTTTGAGCGCTGAGAACTACGAAAAAACCATGAAAATGGTTTTAATGAAGTAATTTATTTATTTTCATGAAGTAATGACTTTACCAGGAGCGGAGATCTTAATAACAATGTAGGATCTCCGCTTCTTGTAATAGTATAAGATCACAATAATTAATCTGCACCTTCCTGGTTTTTGCAGGTAAAATCATCCGTTGAGAATTATTTAACACTCGCGCTTTAGAAAATGTCTCTATCCGCCAGGCAAAAAAAATATATCGATCAACATCAATCTTCCATTCCTGTTGAAAAAATGGCGAAAACGTTGCAGATAGATCCCCGGCTAATTACTCACTATCTTCAATCCACACCACACCATCTCAGCCGGCGAAAAAAACAGGTGTTTTTTTTCATTGTTCTCAGTTTACCTTTGTTTATTTTTATTTTGCTGGAATTAGTTTTACAATTGGCCCCATATGGTGATAATCTGGATTTATTCATCGATGCCCCTGAAGATTTTCCCGGGTATCAGATGGCTAATCCGAAAGTAGCAAGACGATTTTTTACTCGCGCGTCGGCAGTTCCTTCGCCCCCAATGGATCTGTTTCTCAGGAATAAACCACAAAATGGGTATCGGATATTTGTACTGGGCGGTTCTACGGCTGCCGGCTATCCGTATAGTGCGAACCTGCTGTTTTCAAGAATCTTACAGCGACGGTTGAGCGATGTCTTTCCGGAACGAAAAATAGAAGTGATCAACCTGGCAATGTCAGCCATTAATTCGTATGCCCTGCTGGATTTTATGGATGAAGTGCTGGATAAGCAGGCAGATCTGATTCTCATCTATGCCGGGCATAATGAATATTATGGCGCGCTGGGAGTGGCTTCGGCAGAGTCCATTGGAAAATACCGTCCTGTTGTGCTCCTGTATTTGAAGCTAAGACAATTTAAGACTTTCCAATTGGTGCGCGATGTCATTCGCCAGATTGCCTCATTTCTGGGAAGAGGAGCAGAACAGGATCCCACTGCCACCTTGATGGAACGATTAGTCGCCGAACAAAATATTGTCTATAAAAGTGAGTTATACGAGAGAGGAAAAAAGCACTTCAAGAAAAATTTACAACGCCTCATTGAAAAAGCCAGGAAAAAGCAGGTACCAGTGGTAATGAGCGAGCTGGTAAGCAATGTTCGGGATCAGGAACCTTTTGTTTCCATCCCAACCGAACAATGGCCGGCCGCCCAAAACGTTTACCAGATGGCTAAAGAATGTGAAAACCAGGGGGATTTTATACAGGCGCATACCAATTATTATCTGGCAAAAGATCTGGATGCCCTCCGTTTTAGAGCTTCTGAAGAATTTAATGACATCATCAATCAACTCGGACAGGAGCTCCAGGTACCGGTTGTCCCGATGAAATCCGTCTTTGAAAGTGCTTCGCCTCATGGTTTAATTGGCGCCGGTTTAATACTGGAACATCTTCATCCCAATATTAAAGGATACTTCCTGTTAGCGGATGCTTTTTTTAAAACCCTGAAGCAGGAAAGATTGATTTCTCAGGAATGGAATGAACAAAGGATAAAAAATTCTGACTATTATCGTTCTCATTGGGGATATACAGAATTGGATAGCCTGTATGCCAATTTGCGAATCCATATTCTTAAAGGAGGGTGGCCTTTTAAACCGAAGACGGCACCCAATAAAGCATTGAGTGATTATCGGCCGATCAATAAGGCCGATTCCCTGGCAGCACAGGTCTGGAGTCGCAGTAATTATACCCTGGAGCGCGCTCATGTAGAATTAGCGGAATATTATGAACGGCGAAAAGATTATCGCCGGGCTTTTAAAGAATATCAAGCATTAACATATCTCACTCCTCTCAATGTATCACCCTATTTACGAGGAGCGGATGTGTTATTAAAAATGCAGGATTTAAACGGTGCTTTACCTTTATTGCAGGAATCTTTAACTCTGGAAGAAACCACCTTTGCGCATAAGTGGATCGGACAGATTTATCTGACCCAGAATAAAGTGAAGGAAGCCATTTTCCATCTGGAAAAAGCCTATCAGTCTTCTCCCAACGATTTACAATTGCTTTATAATCTCAGCGGGGCTTATGCTCTGGATAAACAGTTTAAAAAATCTAAAGCCTTACTGGAAAGGTTATTAACACTTTCACCCAATTTTCCGGAAGCCGACCTATTGCAGGCTCAACTGGAAAAAGCAATGAAATGAATGATGAATTTTATATAAATTCGGTGAAGCAGATTGAAAGAATCATAACACGAGGTGATGTATGCTCCTTATTGATTATGTCATTGTTTTTCTCTATTTGATCTCGGTGGTTACCTTAGGAACCCTGCTGGAAAAGAAAGCATCAGCAGGAATTAACTCCTACTTTTTAGCCGATCGTGGATTGCCGTGGTGGGCACTGGGTGCTTCCGGTATGGCCGCCAATCTGGATATCAGCGGAACGATGATTAATACCGCTTTTATTTTTGCCCTGGGGGCGAGTGGATTCTTTATTGAAATTCGTGGTGGCGTGACTCTGATTCTGGCCTTCTTGATGATCTTTATGGGCAAATGGAACCGTCGCGCCCAGGTGATGACCCTGGCCGAGTGGATGCACTTCCGCTTCGGAAAGGGCAAAGAGGGAGATGTGGCTCGTCTAATCAGCGCCATCTCAATTCTTTTGATCACTATCGCCATGATTACTTACTTCGTCATCGGCTCCGGAAAATTCATTGGAGAATTCTTAGGGATCCCTTCCTTCTGGGGAATGTCCTCCGATTTCTGGGCCGGAATGTTGATGATCGCCCTGACCATGATTTACACCGTCGCTTCCGGTTTATATGGGGTGGTCTGGACCGATGTTTTTCAGGCTACCTTAATTTTTGGAATGATTGTGGTGATTTGCGGAATGGTGATAACTCAGTTTGTTTTACCGGAAACCTTTCAGATCTCCTATCCCTTGCGGGATGGAGGATTTATGGCGGTGGAAACCACCAAAGAAGCCTGGACCAGCATTATCCCCAAATTACAACTGAATATCCCGGCGGAATCATCTTACTCTATCTACAACTTTTTTGGCATTGCGATTCTGTTTTATCTTTTTAAAACTACCCTGGAAGGGAGTGGTGGAACCAGTGGGTATATGATTCAACGTTTTTTTGCGGCGCGCAGTGATCGTGAAGCTGGCTTACTTACTGCCTTCTGGACATTTCTGCTTTCCTTCCGCTGGCCGTTTATCATGGCGATTGCCATTATGGGAATTTCTTACGGCACCACTCATAATGTCATCGGCGATCCAGAACGAGTGCTTCCCATTGTTATTAATCGCATGGTTCCTTCTGGTTTAAAAGGATTTCTGGTGGCTGGATTAATGTCTGCAGCCATGTCCACTTTCTCGCCTACCGTGAATGCCGGAGCGGCTTATTGGGTTAAAGATATCTATCAGGCTTATATCAATCCCCGCGCTTCGGAAAAAACTCTCTTACGGCATAGTCGCTGGGCGTCCATTCTTATTGTAGTATGCGGGGTGGCATTCTCGTTGGCTATTAAGAATATCAATGAGATATGGGGGTGGATTACCATGAGTATCGGAGCCGGAATGCTGATTCCGCAAATGCTGCGCTGGTATTGGTGGAGATTGAATGGCTATGGATTTGCCATCGGAACGGTGGTGGGAATGGTCGCGGCAATTATTCAGAAATACCTTTATCCTAATATTCCTGAGTATTTTTCTTTTCTGCTTGCCAGTGGCTCCTCCCTGCTCGGTCTGGTTATAGGAACTCTGCTTACTAAACCCACACCGGAAAACGTATTGTACAATTTTTACAAAACCACCCGTCCTTTCGGATGGTGGGGTCCGGTGAGAAAAAGATTATCCAGTGAAATCCTGGAAAAAATTAATAAAGAAAATAGACGCGATATACTGTCAACTTTTATTGCCGTTCCATGGCAAATTGTGCTGTTTATGATGGGCATGACTATCATCATGAAAACCTGGAATTACTTTTTTATGTTAATTGCTTTGCTCATCATTTTGTCTCTTGGTTTATACTTCTTCTGGTTCAGGCATCTCTCATCAGAAGTCAAAGTGGATCAGATTGAATGAAATTGATGAAGTGGATTGGTAAAATTTCTATTTGCATTGCGATAGTGATGGGAATGAATTGCTCCTCCTCTCATTCTCATCGCATCATTGTCTGGTCATCATTACGACCGGTAGAGAGAGACTTGCTGCAAAAAAAACTGGAGGTGTTTGGCCGTTCTCATCCCGATTATCAGTTTATTCAATTGTTTTATTCTCCAGAAGAATTGCGTACCAATTTTATTATTTCCGCTCTGGCCGGCAAAGGACCAGCGCTCATCCATTGTGCCAGCGATTTTATCGGACCACTAGCTGAGCTTGAAGTAATTAAACCCCTGGAAGGTCTCCTATCGGAGGCTTTTCTGGATAGTTTTATTATCGACCCCTTCCCGGCTAATACCGTCTTTCAGGGACATCTCTATCAGATTGCCGATCGGGTCGGTAATCATCTCTGCCTGGTTTATAATAAAGACCTGGTGCCGCGTCCACCTCAAACGATATCTGAATTGATCGCCATGGGAAAAAATTTAGTAAAAGATATTGACGGTGATGGAAAGCCTGATACTTATGCCCTGGCCTGGAATTATACGGAACCGGCTTTTGCGGTTCCTTTCATTGGTGGGTATGGTGGGTGGATCGTTGACGATAATCGAAATCCTACCCTGAATACCCCAGCGGTAGTGAAGGCGGCTCAACTCATATACGACCTGGCCAATACGTATAAAATTATTCCTCGCGAGAGCGACTATGAAACGGCCAACGCCTTGTTTTTAGATCGCCGGGTCGCAATGATTATTAACGGTCCCTGGTCGTGGGGTACCTATCTGAAAAGTGGTATGAAGATGGGTTTAGCCCGCATCCCTAAAATCGATGAAACAGGATTATGGCCTACTCCTACCGTTTTTCCGATGGGCTATTGTTTCAATCGAAATTTAGAAGGGGAAAAATTACAGATGGTGTTATCGCTGGTGAAGTACTTGACTTCTGATGATTTACAACGAGAGTTTGCCGTGCAGTTTAATGTGATTCCTGCCCGCCGTTCTGTGCTGATAGATCCGGCACTGCAGGAAAATGAATTGTTTCGGCAATCCTTGGATCAAATGCTGGTAGGACGTCCCATGCCAGTCTATACCGAAATGCGCTGGATCTGGGATGCCATGCGCCCGGCGTATCAGGGAATTTTTACCAATCAAATTTCTCCCGAGGCGGCGGCCCGAGAAATGCAGCAGCTGGCCGAACGCCTGATCGCTGAAAACCGGGATTGATAAAAGCCGAAGAGGAAAACATTTATTTGAGTAATAATTTTTATTTTGATTACTAATTATGAAATGGACTTCACTTAAAAAGTTTAAATTATCCTATTTTACTTCTCTTTTGGTAAAGAGGAATAAAATTTGTGAAAAAAATGAAAAAGAAAAAAATTGCCTGAAAAAGGAATTATCGGGTAAATGACAAAAAAGACAAAAATATTCCATCAAAAACGACTGGCATATTGGTATGTGTCACCCGCCCTGCTCATCATGGGACTGGTCGTGGTCTATCCCTTTCTCTATAATGTGGTCATTTCATTTTCCAATATGAATTTATCCCATTTTCATGACTGGCGTCTTAAGGGTTTTAATAACTATTTACTTGTGTTGCGCGAGAAAAGCTTCTGGTATTTTCTATATAAAACTGTCCTGTGGACGGTAATCAATCTTATTTTTCATGTGACGATTGGTGTTTATTTAGCACTTTTGCTAAATAAGGATATCAAGGGCAAAACAATCTATCGGACCTTGTTGATTCTTCCATGGGCCGTTCCGCAGTATATCACGGCGTTGACCTGGCGCGGGATGTTTAACTCAGAATATGGAGCCGTCAATCTCGTCTTACAGAAATTCTTTAATTTCCAATTCGCCTGGCTTTCCACTGAATGGGGAGCTTTTACGGCCTGTTTGATCACCAATATCTGGCTGGGTTTTCCGTTTATGATGATTATTGCTCTGGGTGGATTGCAGAGTATTCCGGATGAATTATATGAGGCGGCAGATATGGATGGCGCAAACGCCTGGCATAAATTTAAAAATATTACCGTCCCGCTATTGAAACCAGTCATGGTGCCTGCTATTACCCTGGGAGTCATCTGGACTTTCAATAATTTTAATGTCGTCTGGCTGGTTAGCAATGGAGGTGAACCTTCTGATACCACACATATACTGGTGAGCTGGGTCTACAAATCGGCGTTTACCTATTTCCGTATGGGCTACGCCGCCGCCTTTTCAATGATCATTTTCGTGATTCTGCTGATCTTCAGCTGGCGCTTTATTAAAAAGACCCGCGTGACGGAAAATGTTTATGGCTGACAATAGATGTTATTTTTCAGAAAAAAACTCAAGGAAAAAGGCCAAAGGCAAAAGGTAAATAATGCACGGTTTTGAATTTTTTATTCTCACCCTGTCCCCTTGTATCTTGTATCTTGTATTCTTGTTTTTCTTGTTAATTGTGAACCATCAATTTTAAATCAGGAATGAGCAAATGTCTAAGGGTCCACGAAGTCTTTCCCTGAAAGGTAAAATCGGTTCTCATCTGGTACTGCTTCTTTTTACTTTGTTTGCGATTTACCCGGTGGTGCAGGTAATTACCATCTCCCTCCGCCCGGGAGATCGGTTGTTGACCAAATCGCTGGCGATAATCCCGGAACATGCCACCTTACATTCTTATTATCAGCTATTTTTTCAAGAACCCTTTCTGCGCTGGATGATGAATAGTCTGATTATTTCATTTTTTGTCACACTGATCGGGGTTTCTCTGGCAGCTACCGCCGGTTATGCCTTTTCCCGTTATCATTTCCCCGGTCGCAATTTTTCTCTTATCGGCCTGATTACTACTCAAATGTTTCCCGTAACTATGCTTTTACTGCCATTATTCATCATGCTCATCAAATTGGGATTTTATGATTCATATATGGGATTAATTATTGCTTATTCTGCCACAGCCTTGCCTTTTACCATCTGGCAAATGAAAGGGTATTACGATACGATACCATACAGCCTGGAAGAAGCGGCTTTAATCGATGGAGCCTCTCCATCCTATGCCTTTTTTCGCATTATTCTCCCGCTTGCTTTGCCGGCTCTGGCAATAACGGCGCTATTTTCATTCATGGCCGCCTGGTCTGAATACTTGGTTGCTGCAGTGCTGATTCAGGATCGGGAGCTCTTTACTCTACCGATGGGCTTGAAACTCTTTCAATCCAATATGGAAGTGGCCTGGGGCTTATACTCGGCAGGCGCCGTAGTGGTAAGTCTGCCAG
>CAYMXZ010000151.1:0-8666 GCA_964394475.1 uncultured Caldithrix sp.
GGTATATTCGAGCCCCATATCCAGCTGTTCACCGTAATCTCTGGGATGAGAAGCATCAATTGCCAGAAGTAATTTGTGATTCTCGGAGGAAATTGATGACAAGTCTAAAATGTTCATGGATAATCCCATTTCAAATGTCATTGGTAGCTGGAAAGATTCTTTGATATAGGTAATTTCCTGCGAAAAATTCCGAACGCTGATTCCAAAACTCAAGCTTTTAAATCCGGTATGGTACAGCACTCCAAAATCGAAGGCGAAGACATCCACTTCAAAATTCTGGGTGTAGGGAGACTCATCGGCATTAAACCCAACCACACCACCTCCCAGGCTCTGGTAAACATACTTCACCTGTCCACCGGCAGAGAATCTATCACTTAACGCTTTCGCATATCCAAACCCTATAGCATAGGCAGTCGGATTAAATTCACCCAGATCTAAAAATCCCTGTTCATTATCTGCCAGGATGGTGTTATTCATCATCCCATAATCGACATTGAGAAGGCTGATCCCGAACACCCCATATTTCCCCCGAAAAGGACTGAAGGCCGCGGTCGCAAACGCATAATTAATATCTCCGATCCATTTCACCTGTCCCAAGGCAAAATCGGCTCTACTCTGCATCTGGGCCATGGTAGAAGGATTGAATAGTAATGAAATAGATTTATCCTGAACGGAAGTAAAGGCCCCGCTCATGGCACTGGCGCGAGCATCCAATGGTACCGATAAAAATTTCATCCCGGTTTGAGCTAGCTTCTGGTATTCAGCAGAAAAAGCCGTTAAGGAAAAGAATTGGAAACCCATTAGAAGTAAAATATGACAAAAAATTTTTCTCATGGAACTACCTATTTTTTTTATCATTAACGAATCACGACAAATTTATAAATCTTGCTCTCACCTTTTTTAAAGAGCACCTCTCCGGTGCTGGTATCATAAATATCTGCGGTCACTTCGATATGAGCGATATAGACACCGCTTACCACTACCTGATTAGAGGAGGTGGTGGCATACCAATAGGCATCTCCGCTGCCATCGGTATGTTCGATAGTTTTCACGAGTTCCCCATTTTCGGTGAAGATTTTGATACGGCATTGTCCGGGAATATTAAAAAATGCCAGTTTGTCTGCTTCACGTCCTCCGCGATAGCGCAGGCGTTCATCAGAGGAGATAATGTAAGGATTGGGCACAATACGGACATTATCCAGACTGTTCCCTTGTGGCCGTTTAAGAAAGGCTGGATCATACGTTTGAGTAAAAAACCGACTGCTATTTAACCCGTTGAGTCCCACTGAGACAATGTAATAATAATATGCCACACCGCGAACCGCACTAAAATCATCGAAATGACGTTCATTGGGACCAGCCTCATAAATTAAAACTGGTTGTTGCAGGGGATCGTTATATTCCCCACGCATGCGGTAAATTTTGAAGCCGGCTAAATTTTCGGTATCAAAAACTTGCCAGTTTAAGGAAATGCGATCCCCTCCTCCATTGACTTCAAAAATGCTGGGTGGTTTTGGAGGACGTGGAATCTGATAATCAGCCAGGTAATTTTCAATAGCATAGCGAAATGTTTTAAACAGCGAATCCTTACCGGTAAGGACATATTCATTTTTTTTCACAGCGGTAATCTGTCCCCGCTTGTATTGTTTACCATATTCAATGCATTTTTCAGTGCTGAGACCATTCACGGCTTCTGCCCAAACGATTCGGATAGAAGCTCCTGGTTCAATGGTGTAAGGACCATATCCATTTCCCGCTGAGAAACCACCTGGTCCACCAGTCATGGCACCTCCCAGATTAATATTCGCTCCTCTGCTCTGTTTAGCGAATTCACCGGAAGGGACTACCGCCCAGGCATGACGGGGAGTAAAATGTCCCATCTCCATCCATGCATATCGCTTTTCCATTTCCGAAACATTATAGGGATCACTATTCGCAGAGGTCTCCGGTAAATCCGAGCCATACCAGCCAGTGGTTCGGGGTTGTTCAGAATCATCAATTTTTTCCACCGTCGATTTATCGGCATGTAAGGTAATAACGCCGACAAATTGGGGAGCACCCAGTCGTCCAATGGTATCATATGGTGCCACGTATGGTGCAAAGGGTAACCAGATAGGTGCGCCGATATTGTCGTAGGTAACGACCTTGTCCGGGAAATAACCGTGCCAGGCAAATTGAGTGCGGATCCTTTTCCCCAGGTATTCACTCTCTTCTGGTGGATCCTGATAAGTTTGAGGATTATCAGATCCATCTCCGCGGGCATCATGCATGGTGTTCATACCCCATCCTGTTCCATTACCAATCACATAACGAGTTTGCTGACAGGGAGCCCACCGATATTGCCAGAAAAACCAAACATCGTAAAGAATATTATTGGGCAGTTCGATTTCCTCATCATCATCCACATTGCCTGTATTGGTGAAAATATATTCCTGAACCATATAATTATCATGATCGGGGATACTGAACTGCATGATGCGGCGTTCCATGGTCAATCCAAGTAAAGTGTTGGCTTTATTTACAATCATCATGGTTGGAAGCATATTCGGATCGACCACATCCACCTCAATATTTTTTTCAAAACTCAAAGCATTCTCTACAAATACCCTGGGCAACTCAAACTGACTATACATCTTAAATTCGATAGGGAAAAATTCACCAAAACCTTTGGAACGTGGTCCAATAGTCACGACCTTATAATCATAAAAATCACCGCGCTCGTCGGTAAAGTTTTTGCAACCAATCCAGAAGCCTTTGGCCGCCTGATTATCCTGATAAGGCAGATTGGCTGGCCAGATGAGTCCATCTTGCTGGTGAGCGGAGGCAGACCGTCCCTCTTCGATTTCACACCCCATTTCTGAAAACCAGTTATGCAGGGAACCCGCTGCCATCCATTTATAGCGTTGAGCAGGTAACAGGTGAGGAAAAACAAAAATGAAAAAGAATAGAATCGTTTTTAATACATGTCGATCGACTCGCTTGGTAAGCATTATTGTCCTCGTGATTGTATAAATAATCCTATTTTTATTCAAACAATTTGATAATAACATTGACTGTGCCTCCCGGAAAAGTCGCACTGTTATTCGTCAATGAATAGGTAGTATTAACCGTGGCATTCCTCGGAATAGTTCCTTTGAACATTATCAGGCGAAAGGGGGTTTTCGCAAAAGATGGAATGGGAGGAATAATTTCTACCACCACTTCCGCACCCCGCAAATCGATATTCAAACTAGTTCCAGTTTGAGGATCGACCTGAAAATTTTCACCCGGAAAAGGATAGGTTGTCATGGGCTGATTGGGATCTCCATAAATATTCTGACCGTCAGCGACTCCCGGTTTGATAAAAACACCCGTGGGAAAAGAATCACTGCCGACAATAACGTAGGCTTGATAAGACCATCGAACTGGCGCTTCCGGTAATTCCAATCCCGCCTCTTTAGTAGTATCGGTTTCACCTTTCATGAACCAGATCCCTTTCACGGAATCTGAACCCTGAGGTGTTAAAATCTGATAGTATCCATTTGCTTGCGTTATATCAAAAGCGAGAAGATAATCATCACCGACTGAGAAGGAACCAGTGTTCGCTTTTAATTTGGCAGCGATGATGCGATAAACACCGGGTTCTGGTGGGATACTGTCCGCTTCTTCTATGGAAATCACCAGGGTGTTGGTTCGTTGAATAATGCCCAGATTCACATCGAAGACGGTTTGTGAAAGTACTCCCTGATCATCGGTGGTAAACTGACCGATTAATCTGGCAATTTCCACCTTTGAACTGTCATATATTGCCCATAGATTATATTGCGCATTGCTACCCAGATTGTTTAAACCGTTCAGAGCCAGTTCTACTTTTGTCTCCTGATCTTGCGGAGCAAGCAATTCAGCTTTTTTCTCACAGTTGAATAGCAATAAAAAAACCAATAGAATCATCCCAATGATGGCCATCTGTTTCATATGAATCTTTTCCTTCTAGTTTATAGATCGATCGAAAATCTCAATCCCCAGAAGAAACTGCGGGGATCTAAAAAAGTGAAATATTCTAGATTGGGCATATCAATATATGATTTATTTTTCAAAGCTTGATCGGTACGCCCTTTATCTTGATAGAATGATTGGGTATCATTATTCCACCAATAGTACTGACCATCTTCGCGATTATAGTACATATAGCGTTCGCTGCGTGATACATCCTCAGTACTACCAATAACAATAAGAGGTATAAAATCGCCCGCCCGACGGTAATCCCCTGGTTTATCATCTCCTGGAATATTGAAATAACTGAATTTCTCAATTCCTTCGGTTGATTGGGGTAAATGGAGTGACTTCAGGTATTCATTTCTGTCATTCACATCCACAAAACCATAATCGGTCATATATTTGTAGTTAAACAGATTTCTGATATCCAGGAAAAATTCCAGATTACCCATATTGGGAATTCGGAAAGTTTTACTCAAGCGGAGATTCACATTCCAGAAATCAACCCACTGGAGGTTGGACAAAATTCCAGGCACGCTACCTCCCCCTACCCAGGTGGTATAGCGCCCCGCTTTCCAGTTGATGAGGAAATTAAGTCTCCAATCCGATAATGCTCTGACGTTCAAAAGTTTCGGACCAAAATTAGGAGGGGTCAAAAAGTCAATATTGGCTCGGGCATAGGGACGTGGTTTGTTCTTTCGTTGATAATAATAATCAGTTTCCTGTTCGTATTGCCGCTGCGTAGCCGGATTCTCATAGTAATAACCATAACCAAAGTACCCATAGGTAGAAACCATATAGGTATAATTGATGAAACCACGCACCCAGGTACCCCGGTTTTTATTTAATGTAATTTCGAAACCGCGAATGTCTTCATAGTTAGTTGGTTCTGTTCTCTGGTAACTCACCGAACCATCAAAATTCTCATAAGTAACCAGCTTGGGCTGTAATGTGATGTCTTTATAATACCCCGCCACCCGTACCAGCAATTGATTAAAGAGATTATGCTCATAACCCAATTCATAGGAAATGGTCTTTTGCAATTCACTATTTGGATTACCAATCCTGGTAATCTGCCCGGTATAGCCAGAATAACTGATCAAATAAAGATCATCGGGAACCGGTAGTTGACGAAAATGCCCATAATTGAAATAGAGCTTGCTATTTTCAGTTACCGGGAAAGCGACCGCTAAACGCGGACTGAAGGTGAAAATATGTTTGGTCGGTTCTTTCTGTAATAGAGTATCAATTCCACCAACATAAGTGCCGCTAAATGCCTTGTTATAGGGATCGGATTCATAACTAAACCATTCTCCGCCGGCATGGGAATAATCTATACGTAATCCGAGAGTAGCAATCATGAGTTCATATTCCAGTTTATCCTGGATGTAAAAAGCGCCGCGAACCGGTGTTTCGTTCCACAGTGTTTGGGTATTATAGCGCGGCAGAAAGGCATCATAACGTGCATAATTCACTTTGCTCTGGGTGACACCAAATTCTCCACCAATTTTAATATTATTACGGCGATCAATCTGGGTATTCAAATCAACTTTTAAATAATAACTGGTCACTTTACTACTGTCCCGTGCATTGCTCATGCCGGCACCCATTCGCATGCCGTCAATGCCAGCCACCGAAGCAGGTTCAAAACCAAAGGGAGCTTCGTCCACGTAATAATTATTCCCAAATTTATATATCTTTGAATTGTCGCGACGCCGACCAGTGCCTTTTTCATAATCTGAATGGAAAACGGTGAAATTCGCATCATAGAAAGTTTTTACCGAGAGTGCATGAGTCCATTTAAGTCCAAAGCTAAGGTAATCGGTATTTGCTGGTCCCCAGTAATCGGTATTAAACATACGCGCATCGATATATTTCGGCCCATTGCTCAGGGCATCGGCAATTTGCCAGGAGGCAGTGAACATACCCGGCGTGCCATTATTCCAGCGATCGACACCAGTTTCTTTACCGATCAGTCCGGTCAGCATCAATTTTTTACCCTGACCAATATCGGTGGTAATCTTGGTTTGCCAGGTGTAATCACGGTAAGCATCATCAGTTAGAGGAATGAGATAGGCAGACTGAGATCGTCGATATGAAAGTAAAAATCTCAAATTTCCCAGTGGTTGACTGATCCAGGGAAACGGACCACTCAAGCTGGCATCGGCGGTGTAATCGGGAATCTGGATATCCAACATCCGGCGATGCTGGAAGAGAAAAAGTTGTTGAGCCGCCGCAGGAGTCAGATCATCATTGGGATCATCATTCTGCAAGGTTTCTTCCGAGATAGCATTCCACCCTTTAAATTGCGGATACTGACGCTGGGTATAGATATCCCAGGCGCCGCTCTGGGTACCGGTCCAGCACACCGCATTGTCGACATAGGGCCTGATCCAATAGGTATTCGGATCATTTGGCGAAGGGCCAAAGTGTTTCGGAGTAGCTGCCGAGTAACTGCCCAGGAAGGCCAGGTTGTATTTGTCTATTTTCCCCTCTTTGGTTATGACATTAATAATACCGGAACGAATCTGTCCATATTCTGCACCAAAGCCTCCAGCCTGTACCTGCATCTCTTCAACGGAGGTCAGGCTGATACCAGTATAAGGACTATTATCTCGTTCGTCACGTAAGGTGAGTCCATCGAGCACAAAAGCAACTTCATTCACATTACTGCCGCGGATTTCCAATCCTTCTACGCCTGCCTGTAAGCCAACGACACTGGTTAAGGTGAGCACGGGTACCGCTTTAATTTCTTCACTGGTGATATTTGCACGACTACCAGCCACATCTTTTTCCACCACCGGACGAGTCGCCACCACAGTAATAGCCTCACCCAATTCCATGGCTTCTTCACTGAGACTGACATTGAGATTAGTCGTCTGATCTATATTTACCCGCACATTGGTTATCTTCTTTGTACCGTATCCTATCATACTGAAAGTGAGGTTGTAATTGCCTGGCAGAATATTCAGTATCACATAAAAACCTTCGATATCGGTGGCTGCTCCCAGAGAAGTACCTTCCACTACCACATTCACACCCGGCAGAGGATCACCCGTTTTACTATCAGTGACAATACCAGCAATCTTTCCAGTGGTCGCACCGACTACTATCTGAAATAAACCAATAAATAATAAAAAGATTAACACGCCACTCTTTAAAATTTGCATAGGTAGTTTGACTCCTATATAAATTTAAATTAAAAGAAGATCACGCAATTACCGCGATTCAGTTGAGTTATGCGATTAACTTTATTTCAATCTGTTTTGTATTGATGAAAAATAAATTTATCTTAAGAAAACTATTTATCACAGATTGAGTCAGGAAGGATGGTTTGACTAAGGTATCTAATTTTAAATGTAAATAATAGAGATCCACAACTGCTTATTTTTTTAGTACGTTTATAATTACATAAAAAAAATGAAAAAGTCAATCAAAAAATTTAAGTTTAAGCACTATTGACTTTTCTTTGAGAAATACTATTTGCTTATATAAATTCAACACGCTATTACCATTATATTTTTTTGTATGAATGAAGTTTTTGAAAGATCTGAAAAGTGAATAGTCATTTCTACGATTTACCATTCATGTCACTTATTTCGAAATCATCCATGTTACCCAATACACAAAGAATGAATTTTATAAAAATTCTGCATTCAATTCGGGGTAATCAGTAAGTAAAAATAGCAAGATTTAAAACAGAGTTTTATCGATTCAGCTTTCTGATCGTGAATGGAATACATCAGGTTTTTTCATATCGCTCATAAAAAAGATTCATAAAGATACTTTTGAAGGAATTTAGAAATTAGACAATTCACACTTATACTTGTTTTCATCGTCGGCGAGGTTTAGAACAAATAATTCAATGATGAAGACCTACGACGAAGGAAATAATTATCAAAGAGTGAACTCATAAAGGGATATCATTCTATCGGTGAAAAGGTTAAGATAGGTGAAATTTTTAATAGATTATTAGTAGTAGTATCGCTAAAAAAAATTATCTAATTTAAAGATAATCTTATGTGCTGGAAAAAGTGGCGCATTATTTATTCAAAATCTTAATGCGATAATATCCAATTCATCGAAGGAAGGACATTCTATGCAAAAACGTTTAACCTCACTTGATGCGTTTCGAGGAATTACCATTGCGGGAATGATTCTGGTAAATAATCCGGGAAGTTGGTCCCATATTTATGCCCCCTTACGCCACGCCGAATGGCATGGCTGGACCCCCACGGATCTGGTATTCCCTTTCTTTCTTTTTATTGTCGGCGTGGCCATCACCCTTTCACAGAAAAAACAGCTGGAACAACACGATCTAAAGTACATCTATTTGAAAATTTTACGCCGAACACTCATCATTTTTGGACTGGGTTTGCTGTTGCATTTGATCCCCTATTTTAATTTTCCAAAAATCCGTATTCTGGGAGTCTTGCAGCGAATCGCCATTGTGTATGGAATTACCGCCGTTATTACCTTAAATACTCGTATCAAAGCTCAGGCCTGGATAACTGCCGGTTTGCTGTTTTTCTATTGGGGAATCATGAAATTAATCCCGGTTCCTGGTTATGGTGCTGGAAATCTAAGTGTGGAGGGAAATCTGGCTTCTTATATAGATAATCTGATTTTGCATGGTAATATGTGGAAGCCCACCTGGGATCCGGAAGGTTTACTCAGCACCATTCCTGCCA
>CAYMXZ010000152.1:0-8647 GCA_964394475.1 uncultured Caldithrix sp.
ATCTGGATAGGTTCCTCGATATAGACCGTGCTGTCAGATCGCAACCAGCATCCGGCTCTCACCGCTAGATCAAGGCATTCTCTATTTCCCGTTTTACTGATGTCTGGCTGGGTGTTTATTACCAATGGGACTTTTTTCCAGGTTTCGATTTGGAAGCGGGTCATGGACACCATGGTACGTTCGGCAGTCAGGTAATCTGGAAAAGGATTGGGTAGGGCATTGGTATGACCCTCACCCCAGAAGCCGTACATCATCAAATCCATAAATTCTACCAGTGGATTTCCATCGAATTCGCTGGCCATTAGCTCATTCAGTTCCTGAAAAGCCTTTTGAAATTCGGGATGATCATAACGCGGTTCACGGTACTCCCAATCACCTTCACCCTGGACATCTTTTTCCCCGCGCATTCTTCCGATTTTTACCAATGGCACTTTTTTCTGCAGAAAGTCCGGCATGGCCAACCGCGAAGGTTGAAAATTAGGGCTGGACAGCTGAATGCGGAAACCGACTCGCAGATTGTATTGTTTTGCCGCCTCAAAGGTAAGCTTCCATACCGGATGAAGATTTAGCTTCCCGGGGGCGCTTTGTACATCCCGCCAGTCACAACGGATGTACAACACATCCATAAAAGGTAAGGAGGCTAACTTTTCAATCTGTGCTTCCAGCGTATCTTTTCCTTCGCGCACCGGAACAGCCGGACCATTTTCCTCCCAGGTATATCCCACCAATCCATTCCCAAAATTTTTAATATGCTCTCGGGAGGGATTTGTCCAGGCGATGGTCTGCCACCCTTCGTCCTGTTCAATTCCAAAAGGTCCCTGATTCAGCCGGTCGGAAGGAGTCGGTGCGGGGCCAAAATCATATCCATCCCAGCGATGGTCTGGCACATCAGCTGATAAAGATTTGAATGTGAGTCCTAATAGCAGAGGGGTAACGGCACCGGTCTTTAAAAAATTTCGTCGATTCATCATGCTCGTGTCCTTTGTTTTATTCAAACGTAATTTTTAAAAATATTTTATTTCAGAATGATCAGTTTTCGTTTTAAAGCGGATGTATAGCTTTGAGAGGAGTTATACATAGAGCATACATGATAGACCATTTAAAAATCATTTTTTGAATTGGACTTTGTTATTAATGAGAAATGATTTTGTTCATAATTTTTTTGAAATTGAAAAGACCAGTTTTTTAATGTAAGCGAGAAATTCGGAAATGTCCAGATAGTTGAGTCAATATGATTAGTTTTTTTACTGCATGCGTTCCAGATGCCAGGAAATACCTTCGTCCAGTTGCCGAGAGCTTTCTTTCCAAATTGCATTAACCAGTAAAATAGATATAAATCCCAATAATAATGATAACCACCATTGCCGAGAAAATGACATTTGAGATTTTCCAACTGGCACGAGTGGCGGCGCGTTGTTCGGGGGTAATTGTGCCGAAGGTTAATCCGGTGATTTTTTCATAAGAAGGAGCTGGAGTTAAGTAGCTTACTACCACCATAACAATAATACTGACCAGCAAAATGAAGATACTGTAATACTGGAAAAAAATGTTATTGACAATCCACAGAAATGATCCTGGCTGATAACTGAATCCAGTCATTAGTTTGACTGGAGTGTCGATAGCCAGGCGGATTAAACCCAGAGAAAAGCCGGTGATCAATGCGGCCAGGCATCCTTTAGTGTTCAGGCGTTTGTAAAAGACTCCCAGAAAAAAGACGACGGCGATTGGAGGGGCGAGATATGACTGGACTCCTTGCAGATAATCATATAATCCCTTTCCTCCTCTGATCACCGGAATCCAGAGAAGTCCCACCACCACCATCACGGTCGTGGCCACTCGTCCCATCCACACTAACTTTTCCTGGGACACATCAGGCCGCAGTCGCGAGTAAAAATCCATCGTGAATAGAGTGGAGCTGGCATTAAAGACACCGGCCAGAGAACTCATCAGTGCGGCCAGCAAACCGGCCACCACCAGGCCTCTAATCCCGACTGGAAGTACGGAAGCGACCATTAAAGGGAATGCCTGCTGGGCATTATCACGAATGATCTGTCCCTGTGCATCAAGCAGTTGGTGTTGGATGATAGGGACTTTACCGCTCAGAGCCAGGGCGTAACAAATTATACCTGGAATAATAAAAATAAATACCGGGAGTAATTTAAAGTAAGCGGCCGCAATAGTACCTCGCCGGGCCTGGGTTTCGTTGAGAGCTCCGAGGGCTCTCTGCACAATATACTGATCAGTGCACCAGTACCACAAACCGATAAACGGAGCGCAGATCAGCATGCCCAGCCAGGGGTAGTTGTCGTTAAAGTACCAGGCCATCCGGCCAGTTTCTTTCACCGGTTCCCAGGTGGCTTCCACCCCAGGGGGCACCATTGGCTTCCACAGGTTGAACATCTCAGAACCGACAATGGCCCGTAATTCTGACCATCCTCCCAGCGCATGTAATCCAAAGAAGGTGACCAGAGCCGAACCAACGATTAAGATAATGGTCTGCATGGCTTCAGTATAAGCGACTGTCCCCAACCCTCCCAGAATGGTATAAATGCCGGTAATGACCACCACCAGAATCGAACCAATCCAGAAACTGTCCATCCCTAGGAAATTCATTTCAGGCAACAGAACCGAGAAGACAATCCCTCCGGCAAAAATACCCACTGCAATTTTGGTTAGCACATAAGCGACCAGAGAAATTCCAGAAAGCACGGTGCGGGCAATGGGGGAGTATCGTCTCTCTAAAAATTCAGGCATCGTAAATACTTTCGATCGCAAGTAAAAAGGAACCATTACCCAGCCCAATACCAATAGACACCAAGCATGCAGTTCGTAGTGCGCCATTGCCACTCCATCAGTAGCACCCGAGCCTGCCAGTCCGACAATATGCTCGGATCCAATGTTGGAGGCAAATATGGAGGCACCGACAATAAACCAACTCAGATGTCTTCCGGCTAAAAAATAATCAGTGGAGGTTTTACCCTGCCGCCGAATTACCCACCAGGCGATTCCCAGAATGAGGATGAAATAACCTGCGATTACGATCCAATCGATAGATTGCAAGGCACTCATCTCCGGTTCCTTTTTAAGTATGTTGTTTTAGATTCTTCTTATCTAGCAGCCATTTATCAGGTGAAAAATTTATAAATCGTCGTTTGTTGATAAATTTCTCCTGGTTTCAGGACCACCGAGGGGAAATGGGGATGATGGGGAGAATCTGGAAAATGCTGAGCCTCCAGGCAAAGGGCTGCCCGTTGTTGATAGGCGATTCCCCGTTTTCCTTTTATCGAGCCGTCCAGAAAATTGCCCGAATAAAATTGTAAACCGGGTTGATCAGTAAATACTTCCAGGTTTCGCCGGGTTTTAGGATCAAAAACAGTTGCCACTTTTTTGACCTGACCTCTCTGATAATTATTCAGAACATAATTGTGGTCATACCCATGCGCCCGTGTAAGCTGTGGATGTAAATCATCAATTCGCCGTCCCACCGGAGTCGGTTTTCGAAAGTCGAGCGGGGTGTTATCCACTGGCATGAATTCCCCGGTGGGAATAAGGTTCTGGTCAATGGCCGTTATAAAATCTGCATCTATAGTTAACTCATGATCCAGAATGGAAGTGTTTCCATCGCCTGATAGATTAAAGTAAGAATGATGGGTTGGATTGAGAATGGTAGGTTGGTCGGTTTTTCCTTCATAAGAAATGATCAGCTGGTCATCAGCGGTGAGTGTATAGATTACCTGCAGGGTCAACGTTCCTGGATATCCTTCTTCACCAGCTGGACTGTTATAAGTGAGTTGCAGAGCAGGTTCTGTGGCCGTTTTAAGTGGTTCAGCTTTCCACAGAACTTTAGAAAATCCCCGTATGCCTCCATGCAAATGATTTTTTCCATCATTGAGGGGAAGGTTATATTCTTTCCCATCCAGGTAAAATTTTCCTCCCGCAATGCGATTGCCAAATCTGCCGACGATAGCCCCAAAATAAGCTTTATCATTCAGATATCCATTAAGTGTATCATATCCTAAGACAATATCAGAAAATTTTTTATTTTTATCTTTGAGCAAAATATGGGTAACAATTGCTCCATAATTGATGATATTGATGCAAGTTCCTTCTGCATTCTTCAAAGAATAGAGAAAAACCTTTCGTCCATCCGCAAGTGTACCAAAGATTTTTTTTTCCAACATCGCAGTTGCCCTTTTTTAATTAACCGGGATAACAGAACTTCGCTGGTCAGTCGTATGGTTCATCTATTTTTTTTCAATTCAATATCTCGAATTGTAAATGTAATAGATTATATTGACAGCAAATATAAATTTCTGAAACGAAATTTTCTACTTTAATTTTTTTTAGGTTAAGGGGATGGTTTTGAAAAACACAAGCCATTTTACCTCTTCAGGTAATTGAGATATTTGATGAGAAAAGCTTGGGGAGACAAAAAAATGTCACGTGAATCTTCTTAATGATAGACGGAAGTCTTTAATAAACAAAAGACTGACCTCATTCCCAGCTGAACGATTCTTCAGGCTTTAGGCCGGTAGCCAAGAATGCGGGCAGGTAAAAATAGTACTGCCCTCAGAAAAGCAAATAACGCCTCGAAAGTAATGCCTATTAATCGAAAGGGTAGTGATAACAGCCACACCACTGGCCACAAAAGCAGAGCGAGCAGTGCCAGCGGCCAGCACAGCACAAAAAGAATGCACCACATGATAAAAATAAAAAATGATTTCATCTTCTTATCTCGAATATTTTAGAACAACCCTCCCCAAAAGAATAGTTTGCTGGTCATACTTGACGTCACTGATAGAATGATTTCTTACCAACCTCTGAAAAATTTTTGTTCATCTTCAATTACTCTGAGAATGAAAGTTTTCTACAAGAAAGTATACGGTAATAATCGTCATCATTCTTCCGACGCTTCTTCCTGACGACTTAGAACAGCTGAGTCGGAGTGAAAAGGATTTTCTCGGGTAAAATCAGGTAGATAATGCTCCTGACTTTCCAGTTCCTGAATAAAGGCATTTTCGAGTCCAAGCTGAAGAGCGTAATCGATTATTTCATCATATTCAACTGGGTTTAATTTGCGGTTAAGTTCGGGATAGAAACAGGCTTTATATTGTGGTGAATACTGGGACATGATACTCACAAAAATATCTGGAGATAAATCGGCTAATAAGCGCAGGCATTTTTTACTGTTGTCCAGATGACCCGGCAACACCAGATGTCGCACCAATACACCTTTTACTGCTATCCCCTCATTGTCAATTTTCAGGTGACCAACCTGCTCCAGCATTTCCTGAAGAACCGTAGGAATAATTTCCTGATAATTGTTCACACCCGATAGCTTTTTTCCCAGATCCTTATCCAGATATTTTATATCGGGCAGGTAGATATCCACCAGGCCATTGATCTGTCGTAGGGCATCAACCGAGTCATAACCATTAGAGTTATAGACAACTGGAATCGAAAGCCCTTTAGTTTTAGCAATCCTTATCGCATCGGCCATCTGGAAAATCATATGAGAAGGGGAGACGAAGTTGATATTATGAGCACCCAGGTCTTGCAGGCGAAGCATTTCTATAGCCAGTTCTGGCGCGCTCAGAATTCTGGGGCGATGATTCTTAAATTCCTGGCTGATCTGATAATTCTGGCAGAATACACAGTGAAGATTACAGCCAGCAAAAAAAATGGTGCCGGAGCCGCTGGTCCCGGAAATTGGCGGTTCCTCTCCAAAATGCAGACCGATGTGAGAGACATACATATCGGCAGGGATCTGGCAGAACCCGAGACGACCCTCCAGCCGGTTCGTTCCACATTTTCGGGGACAGCATTCGCAGTTTTTCAGTTTTTCTGTAATGGCTCCATTCATCTCATTTCCGTATCCGCTGGTCTATTCAATCCTATTAATCATCAACTGATGATTCTATTGGAACTTGTTCAAAAAAGCAGTTAAATAACAGCTAAATTTAAGTAAAATTTTTGAAGTAATAAATAAAAGTAAAAAAGGTGGTGCTAATAGTATCTAAAAAATACTTTCAAAGCCATTGCTATAAAAATTAATCATTGCAATGCCTGCAGCGATCTTTTAAATTTTCACACTTAAATTCTGCCCCAGTAGCTCAGTAGGATAGAGCACCGGATTCCTAATCCGGGGGTCGTGAGTTCGAATCTCGCCTGGGGTACTTTTGGAATTCATATTTTATATTTAATATTTAAGAGTTGGGGGAGGTGAGAATGGGGTTGATTGAGGTGAAGAGTGAAGGGATAGAAATTTAGTTATTAATTATTTTGTATTTTTTATTTTTTACTATTATTGAGGAGAGATGGATGTTAAAACCGTATAAGCGAATCTCGAAGCGAGAGCTGAAGCAGGATAAGTTTGTAATCTGGACACTGAAAGCCAAAGAATATGTGGAGAGCCATTCCCGGCTCATTATGTGGGGAACGATCGCTCTACTGGCCGCCGTGCTGATCATCTCATTTATGTCCCGCTCTAAACGACAGGCCAACCTCAAAGCCAATGAGTTGCTGGGAAAAGCCTCCTTTGCCCTTAACCAGGGCAATATTCAACAGGGTGAAACCCAATTGAAAGAATTAATCGATAATTATTCGGGTGTCACCGCCGCCGGTCAGGGTTGCTTTTTGCTGGCGAAATATTACTGGCAGAGGAATGATTATACCAATGCCAAAATTTATTTTCAAAAATATATTGATGATTATTCAGACGACGAATTACTAACTGCAGCCGCCCATGCCGGATTGGGAGATTGTCTCACCCAGGAAGGTAATATTCTGGAAGCAGCTAAAAATTACGAAAAAGCGGCCCGTATCGATAAGGAATCCCCCCAGACCCCGGCTTATCTGTTCTCAGCTGCTCTGGCCTACCTGCAAGCAAATGATATGAAAAAAGCCCAAACCATTGCTCAGGAAATTATCAAAAATCATGAGCGCAGTGAGTATAAAAATAAAGCCGACCTGATCATGGCCCAAATAAAGTTAAAAGCCTAACGGCATTTGAAACTCTATTATTTCCGAAAGCCAGATCAATTTAGATCTGGCTTTTTTTATTATATTCTGCTGGAGATTACCGGATGACTTAAAGCAAAATGAAGTTTAACAGGGATCTAATTTGACAGGACAACAGGATTGAGGTGATTGATGAGCAGCTTTACTCTTTTTTTATCAGAACTTTATTTAAAAAACTTCTTTTCATCTATCCTGTTCATCCTGTTTTTCTCTCAAAATTTTATGGAGATAATAATTCGGTCATTTCCTCCACCGATCCTTTTACTGTTTAGTACCTTTGAAAATTAGTTCGTACAAGAATGGATCACGATCAGTTCTTTGTGATTTGCGCAGATGTGACTGTGGATGTGCTACATCAAGAAATTGTCGGATTACCTGATTTGCAGTTTTCCATTCTTTAAAAGCACAAAGTCATCGATAATCAGGGTGGGGTGGGTGATAATTCCATCCACGTGAAAGCCGACTTTTACATTGCCGCCCATGGAGGCATTATTTCCCAATGCCAGATGAACTGTACCGGCTACTTTTTCATCCTCCAGAATCTGACCGGTGATGGTCGCCATATAATTGGTACCGACCCCCAGTTCAGCCAGATTACGGGCTGGCTCACCGATTTGTTGAATCATTTTATTTAGCCGACGAGCTTCCCTTCCACCCTTTACCTCGACAGCCATCCCATCGACCACCGTTATTTCCACTGGCAGAGATGTGATTTTTCCAATGCCGGCCATCGATCCATCGACAATGAATTTTCCCTGCGATTTCCCTTCTTCGGGCATCAGATATGATTCGCCGGAAGGAAGATTGCCGAAAGTTCCTGGCTGAGTAATCAGTCCGGTGGATGAAATGGCTTTGATTCCTTTAATAGGCATGCGAATATCGGTTCCTAAGGGAGTGGTGAGGTGAGCCATCTCTCCCTTGGTTAAAATTTCACTGACTTTATAAGTTAAATCGGCGATCTGGTGATAATCGGCATTCATGGTGCGAATCATCATCTCCCGGGTAATTCCCGGCATGGTTCCAACCCGACTGCCCGCCTGACAGGCCTCCCGCCGGGCAGTGGTGTGAGTGAGAGACTTACTGGTAGGGCACACCACGACTTTCACCCGCTTCATCAACTCAGCAATTTCCGCCGGCGGTTCCTCCCCGTTTACATTTCGTTCTTTCATTTGAACTAAAAAAGCTTCTTTTGCGATTTCAGCGGCGGCAATATATAGTGCCTGTCCAATCGCTTTTTTAGGCGGATCGGTAATAATCAATACCGTTTCTTCAGGCTTTACTGCCATACAATCCCGGATGGCAATCTGTGCAGCTTTTTGTAATGGATTCATAACTCATCTCCTGTCAATCTCTTATAATTATAAGTTAAGGAGATGTTGAGAACCAGATAATAATTATTTTCAGTTTAAAATGTTTTTCGTAGAAAAATAAAGTATGCAAAAAATTTTTTAATAGATGAAAAGGATGTTTCCTTGCTACAGTAATCAAAAACAGATCGATGGCGAAGAATTAATCAATCTTCTTTATGAAAATTCAGTGAGACCTTTTTATCAATCCCTTGTCAATAAAGGCTCAGAAATTCCCGATGGTCATTTTGAATTTTAAATAGAAAGGCCATTTTTCGTCG
>CAYMXZ010000153.1:0-8609 GCA_964394475.1 uncultured Caldithrix sp.
GCTACCTATGCTTATTTGTTGATTACCGGATTGAAAATTCACCTGTTGATATAAAGAATGATAGATCTTGCCTCGAAATCCCCAACCAAAACGAATGGTTCGATAATCCTCATTCTGAAATTCCTCGTTCCATATAATCGCTGAGGTAGCGGTTTCGATGATCTGAATATTGATCAAAAATTGATTGGGATACCATTTGGAGTAAAATATTTTTGGCTTTACGATAACGAATCCATCGACACTGGCTAATTTTCCCACCTGGTGCTGGTATTCTTCTCTGGTCAATCCGGTTAGACTCAATTGTTGTTCTCTCAGGATAATATCCAATTTTTCTCGCTCGACCAGGGTGAAACGGCCGCTTTTTACAATCATCTCTTGCAGAAGATGTTCAAGATAAGAGATATTTAGTCTCTCGTTATCCGTGAATTCTATCTCTGCAATTGAAAGGGTTTTGATGTTCGCCGGAAGTTGATTTAATTTTTTCGAAAGTCCATCTAACGCCTGACGTATACTTCGTTCAGAAACCGCCCAGGCTGTATTCGAATAGACGAAACTGATAATTAAAAATAGAAAATAACTGCGTCTAACTACTTTTATAATGTGATCAAAAATCCTGTGCATATTCGTGTACCTGAATTATCTCCTACTTCTTCTGCTGACCAATCTTTATTTTGAGCAGGGTAATGATGCCCTTCGATGAACCAGGAGAAGGATGACACTATTTTTAGTTCACCACCGAAGATCCAGAATGGGAATCCGTTATCACCCGGCGGATTACCATCTGAAGAGTTAAATTCCCCACTTCGTCTATAAATACTGTGCGGCTCGAAATAACCACCAGGTCCGCCATATAAAATGAGATGCTCATTGGGCGATCGAAATAATTCATTGGTATGTAATCTTATTAAAAAGCTTGCCTGTATGCCAAGAATACTCTTCAGGCGTACCTCGCGCTGTAAAATCCTTCCATCCTGATTAACCGTTCGGTAAACTGTTCCGGGATTTGGTTGAGGATTAAATGATAGATCAAAAGCGGTGCAAAAATCAAACCAACGAGTGAAAGAAGGGCGTTGCGAAAGCCTGACTTTAAAGTTATATAATTGAGTAGAATAGGTGTTCTTCCAGGAATCAGCGACCGTCCCGTCTGAATTAAACAGATTCTCATAAAACGTATATTCCCCACCAACCGTATATCCCAATCCCAATGCAATTTGCAAACTCCCCACATAACGACCGCTGAAGAGATGCTGCCAGATATGTTGGCCTTCTTCAACGGAGTAGATTTTGAGATGAGCAAAAAATCTATTATCCTTTACATAAAGCTCGCTCTGCAAGAAAGCATCAACTCCTAATAATTTTCCAACTTTTGATTCGCTACCTTCGGTTAAACCCGACAGCTCCAATGCCTGCTCTCTTAAAAGAATATCCAGATGCTGACGGTCCACCACCTTGAATCCTCGTTCAACTAACACCATGATCAGCCGACTCTCAAAGGTATTATCCGATAAATCATATTGACTGCGATTGGTGATTGATTGGATGGCGATGGTCCGTATTTTTGATAAATTGGCAGTGGCTAACTTTGGTCCGACATAATGCATGAGATCGTCGATCATTGAAAGTTCATCTTTGAAGGTTCGACCTCTCTGGTTTTCCACTGAAAGCGTGGGGTGATTTTCTTTGAGAATCTGTAACACATTATTTTTAGCGATGGTCAATTGCCCTAAATCAGCCGTATTGATGATATAATGAGTCTCGGTTTCCTCTTGCAGTTCTCCCACCAGCCGGTTTCCACTTTTCAAAACGAATATATCGGAGTGGAGATTTGCTATCAATCCACCGCTGATCATGGAAATTATTATAACCAGGAGAATAAGATGGGATAATTCTAAAAAGTTTACCCTCATTGTGCTGATCATTTCCTTTACAGAGTAATACCGGTGACGCTTCATAACAAATCTGGAGTTTTTTTATCCTATCGTCGAACTTTTTTTGTAAAAGTTTATTTCTAAAATTTTTTTCATCCTGACCATGCCCGGTTAAATGGGACAGGAAAACCGCAAGAAGTATGGGGAGGTAACATTTTAAAGCTTGTGCTTAATAATGGAGTGAATTTGATAGTTTTCTTTGAAAAAACAATTATCGCAAATTGCACAATATATTTTCTAACGTTTTTAAAAAGTCGTCGCAGATGAGAAATTAGCCAGAACCCCTGAATTCTCAATTTTACGAACAGACCGGATCGCCAATTTATTTGGATGATAAGTCTCTATTGCATTTCTGTATTTTCACCCGAGCCACTGCTATCATCGGTCTCGGATTTCTTTTTCCCACCTATGGCTTTGCGAAATTCACTGGCTCTTTTTGCATAGGTCTTCAGTTGATTTTCAACTAAATAGTAAATGGTATTAGGAGGAAATTTTCCATTCTTTTGGCGTTCGCCTGCTTCTTTTCCAGTCAGAATTTTTAGTCCATCCTCTACCGTATCCACCGCCCATATTTTAAATTTTCCAGCTTGAATGGCATTGACCACTTCGTCTTTCAACATCAAATTATCTATGTTGCTGCGAGGAATAATTACACCCTGTTTACCAGTCAATCCTTTATTCTTGCAGACATGATAATACCCTTCGATCTTTTCGTTCACTCCGCCGATGGCCTGAATCTCACCGTTTTGATTGACTGAACCGGTGACGGCAATTCCCTGTTTAATGGGCACTCCCGACAGACTGGAGATCAATGCGTATAATTCAGTGGAAGAAGCGCTATCCCCGTCGATCATGGAATAGCTTTGTTCAAAAGTAAGGCTGGCCGAGAAGGCCGGAGGAATATACTGGCCAAATTTAAAGTTGAAAAAACCGGTGAGAATCAGCAAACCTTTGTCATGAAATTTTCCGCTTAAACGAGCTTTGCGATCAATGTTTACCACATTCTCATTACCAATATAGGTCTTGGCCGTGATTTTATTCGGCCGGCCAAAAGAGAATTCTCCAATTTCGGAAACGGATAAACCGTTGATTTCGCCTACTTTTTCACCAGTTACATCAATTTTATAGATATTGCGCTTGTATATCTCCAGGACTTTTTCCTGGATCATACTTTGACGAAATTCCGCTTCGGCAACTGCCTTTTTTACATGACGATCAGTGACAACTTTTTCTTTTTCCTTTCTGGCATAATGTTCAGCTTCCCGTATTATTCCAACTAGACTGCCAAAACGTAAACTGATTTTTTTCTGGTCTTCTACTAACCTGTTTCCAAAATAAATCACTTCTCGGACAGCTTTGCGATGGAACGGCAGCAATTTTTCTTCCTTACATACCTTGCTTATAAATTGGGAATATTTGTAGATGCTGTCCTGCGTACTATCAATTTCATAATCAAAATCGGCCCGGATTTTAAAAATCTTGCCAAAATCCTGGTCATAAGCTTGTAATAGGTAATAAACTTCATTCCAACCGATCAGGATCAATTTCAAATTAGCCGGGATGGGTTGAGGTCGAATGCCGGCCGAAGAAATAAAACCATAAAGTTCAGAAACATCTTCAATCCGTATTTCTTTGGTTTTAATAACCCGCTTTAAGGAATCATAAACATAAGGATTAGTAAGCACATGAAAAGCTTCAGTCATTAGATACCCGCCATTGGCACGGTGTAAACTCCCGGGCTTTATCATAGTATGGTCGGTCATCTGCGCTCCCATAATTATTTGCTTGTCAATCCGACCAAAAAGGTTGTTGTAAGTTGGATTGGGCTCATAGATTACCGGTGCACCTTTGGTAAGACTATTATCAATCAGTACATTCACCTGATACCGCTTGAAATGGTCAACGGAACTTACTGCCTCTCCTTCTTGTTCAGTTTCTTTTCGGGTTTGAGCAAGAAAATCGTTGATATTGGTAATGATATCTCGACCGACCTCATCTAAATATTTTACAACTTCATCAACTTTTTTGAAATCCGATTTAATTTCACTGATATAGCGATTGACAATGTAGGCGGCAATCTTTTCGTTTAAGCGACGGATGGCCTGTTGAGCTTCGCGATCCAGTCTGACGACCTCCCGCACCGCGGCATTAATTTTTTCCTGGATGAGGGCGATGCGATTATTTATTTCCTCCTTTTCCTTTTCATTTAGCTGCTCATATTCTTCAGCGCTCATTGGTTTGTTATTCTTTAAAACAATCGTCTGGAATCCGGCGGGAGTACTCTGAATTTGAATCTCCAGCGCTTTTGCCTCGGTTTCTAACTGATTCATGAGCTCTCGTTTTTTCTCGGTATTTTTTGCCATAATCGCCGAATTCTGCTTTTCATATTCCGGGCTATCAAAAGTAGCAGGGATTGCTTTTTTCAAAGTTTCGATTAATTCCTGCATCTCGGCTTTAAAGACTTTTCCTTTACCAGCTGGAAGTCTCAATGCTCGCGGTAAGTCGCGCTCTTGAAAATTGTACACATAAACCCAGTCGTCCGGCACGGGTTTTTTCTTAGCTAAATTTTTCAGGATGTCCCCGACGATGGTGGTTCGCCCGGTGCCAGACATCCCGGTGACAAATACATTATAACCAGAATGCTCCATCTCCAGAGCCAGTTTAATGGCACGGATGGCCCTTTCCTGACCAATGACGCTATCCAGGGGATTAATGGAATCGGTAGTTTCAAAAGGAAAACTTTTTAAATTGATGACTTTGCGCAATTGCTGGGGTTGAAGTTCAGTAATAGCCATTGATGGTTACCTCGCTTGATTTCTCAGAAAATTAGAGATACCCTGGCTATTAATCAATGAATTTTTCTTTTTAAATGAAACGATGATAGTCATTCCTCGGTCAGGTTCTATTGCATCGCCTTTGACCAGATATATGAGTGAGGATATTATTCGTTTTTGTTTTTGGTATGTGTAAATTTCTGAATGTGATTATTGCCTTAGATCCGAAAAGATGTTTTAAAAATTGAGTATTTACAAACTGATTTTTATAAAAAAATAAAACATTTACCTAACATGTCTTTTTTTTCGTGTTCCCTATCCCCTTACCCCTTTCCCTACCGGTAGGGAAAGGGGTTGGGATTAGGGTAAAGTGACTGCAAAAATAAATTATCAATGGATAGGTACGATAATACTCCACATTCAATGTAAGGTGTAGATAAAATAACTTCTACATTTTGCATGTACTCAATTCTCTGTGAATATTGGTATGACCTTCCAATTTATAGGAGCTGAATCAATAATCAAATTTCTGAATTTTGAAGTGAATTGACATTTTACGACCGTCATGCTATCTTTTTAGAATTTTATAGGTGCGAACAGTGAATGATTATTTCACAGAAAAAGTGATGACTTGTGAAGTCAGAAAAAAATAAACGAGTAGGGGATAGGGTTGAAGTCAGTGAAGATAGTCAGAATAACGAGTGAAGAGATTTAATATTGATCGCCGTAGTAAAATTCCAGCAGTTTGGCTTTACGCAGTTCACAGGCTAATTTGAAAGCCTGTCGGTCTCCATATTTTTCCACCGAGAAAAATTTTGTTTTAGATTTGCCATCTGTCTCGGTCCAGTTGGCACGATATGCTTGATATAACGTTCCGTCTTTCTTTTGTCGCACGATTTTCTGGACACCCACCACGCCGGTATTATTGCGATCGTTCCGGCTGATAATCGTTTTGATGGGGATTTTGTCAGTATTGAAATCAGTATGTCGCTTGACTAACTTTCTCATCGTTTTTTTATAAAACCGACGGGCTTTCATCAACGCTTTTGCTCTGCCTCCATATTTGAGATCGCTAAACATTTTGGAGACAATTTTGCCATTAAATCGGACCCGGACATACCAGCCATAAGTACGACAGACTTTTGAATCGATCCGGGAAATACCTTTATTTTTCTTGATCCCCATTGCCTCTCCAATGGTTCTATTATATGAAATATTTAATTATGAATTATTTTAGATAGCGAAAGCATTCTCATAATGACGGATTTCATATTTATTCGGATTTCCATCCACGATGACCACATCAAACCGGTAAAGGTCATGAGGAATATGATAGTTTTTAACCTCCGTCAGGAACAAGGAGGCCAGTTTGTATAACTGGCGTTTTTTAGCAGGAGTAATACGCAATTCAGGTGCTCCATACAATGTGCTGAAACCACCTTTTACTTCAACAAAGACTATAAAATTATCTACCAATGCGATAATATCGATATCTCCTCTCCCTGCTCTCCAGTTTCGAAATAAAATTTGATAATTCTTACTTTCTAAAAACCTGGCGGCAATATCTTCCACCCATTTTCCGATATCGGCGGTGCTTTGCTTCATGAACCCCCCTCCTTAAACATTTTAACCGTTCTGAATTTCAAAAGCTTTTAGAGTATTTTTAAGCAGCATGGCGATGGTCATTGGCCCGACTCCTCCTGGTACCGGCGTAATGGCGGCTGATTTGTCCACCACTTCGGCAAAGGCTACATCGCCCACTAAACGGTATCCTTTTTCATTATCTGCTGGAATTCGATTCACGCCGACATCGATTATGATCACCCCTTCTTTAACCATACCGGCTCGCACAACTTCCGGTCTACCCATGGCCGCTATCAGAATATCAGCGGATAAGGTATAGCGCGACAGCTCTTTGGCAGCGGTATGAACAATGGTGACGATCGCATTCGCACCAACTTTTTTCTGAATGAGCCACATGGCCAGGGGCTTGCCGACAATATTACTGCGTCCTAAAATAACTACATGCTTCCCTGCCGGATCCAGCTGATAATGTTTTAACAGTTCGATAACTCCTGCCGGAGTCGCTGGTTCAAACACCGCTTCTCCTAATAATAATTTTCCCACGTTATAAGGATGAAAGCAGTCCACATCTTTTTCGGGAGAGATGGCTTCAATGATTTCCTGCTCATCAATATGATCTGGTAAGGGGAGTTGTACCAGCAATCCATGATATTCAGGATGGTGATTATAGTAATGGACCCGCTGTAATAACTCTTGTTCGCTGATATCGTCTGGAAGTCTTTCGGTAATGGAATGAATTCCTGTTTCCTGACAGGCTTTGGCTTTCATATTTACATACACTTCAGATGAAGGATTCTTACCTACCAGAATCACCGCCAATCCAGGAGTTTTTCCTTGCTGTTGGAGAGTTTGGACTTTTTGTTGAATTTCCTGCCGGATCGTCTGGGCAACCGATTTACCATCAATAATCAGAGCCACTTTGATCGAACTCCTTCTTACTGAAATTTAATCGTTCTATATTCAGTGCTTTTCCCGTGTCCGGATCGATATTCAGAATCACTCCATTAAACCTTATATTATCTTTTGCTACAATATAGTAAATTTGAGTTTGCAGAATAAAACGGTCAATTGCTTTTTGGGTATCCATTCCGATGACCGAGTCAAAGGGACCGCACATTCCGGCATCGGTGATGTAGGCCGTTCCATTTTTCAGGATACGCTCATCAGCTGTCTGAACGTGGGTATGGGTACCAATGACGGCCGATACCTTTCCATCCAGATACCAGGCCAGTGCCTGTTTTTCTGCGGTTGCTTCCGCATGAAAATCAACGATGATGATGGGAGTTTCCGAGCGTAAGCGTCTGACTTCTTTCTGTCCTGAAGTGAATGGACAATTGATGGGATACATAAAACTGCGTCCCTGTAAATTAATTATTCCTACTTTTTTTCCTGATTTGGTTTGAATGATTGTTGAACCGATTCCAATATTTCCTTCCGGGTAATTTAATGGTCTCAGAATATAGCCTGCCTGAGACACTAAAATTTCACGCTTTTTGGGTTCCCAAATATGATTCCCCGAGGTTAGGCAGTCAATCCCTGCCGCTTTTAGTCTCTCGATTTGCTTCAGCAGGATTCCTTTTCCCTTATCCACATTTTCCACATTAGCAATCACGCTATCGATAGAATACTTGCGGCGCAATCGCGGCAGAATATCAAAAATGATATGCAGGGTTTCTTCACCTACGATGTCAGCAATAAAAAGTATATTCATTCTATAGAATTTTTTATGTGCTAATTTTTTACCACTTCACTATGTGATATTGCCTCAATTTTACAGGAGATATCATATTTACCTGCCAATGTCAGGTAGCGTATTCAAAGGCCCGATATTCGCGAATCACTGTTACTTTGATCTGGCCAGGAAATTCTGATTGCTGTTGAATTTTCTGGGCAATCTCGCGGGCTAATTCTTTCGCCCGGTTGTCATCTACGCTATTACAATCCACAATAATTCGCACTTCCCGGCCGGCCTGAATGGCATGGGCTTTTATTACTCCCTGAAATTGATGGGCGATTTCTTCCAGGTTTTGCATTCTTTTGATGAAAGTCTCCAGGGTTTCCCGCCGGGCACCGGGGCGACTCCCGCTGATGGAATCGGCCGCCGCAATTAAAATAGTATAGGGAGAAATAGCCCCTTCTTCGGCATGATGACTTTCGATAGCGTTAATGACAACGGGATTTTCATTATATTTGCGAAGTAACTCGGCTCCCAATTGAGTATGTGAACTGTCTGAACGCCGATCAATTGCCTTGCCAATATCATGCAATAATCCCGCTCGTTTGGCAATCTTGGGATCTAATCCCAATTCAGAGGCCATGATCC
>CAYMXZ010000154.1:0-8566 GCA_964394475.1 uncultured Caldithrix sp.
CCTCTGGGAAAGAAAATTGAAGAGGTGGGAGGAGAGATCGGAACCCACAGCCGCTTTCACCGCATCAATCGCGAGATGGACGAAAAGAGATGGAAAGAAGAACTGGATGATGCCATTCAGGAAATCGAATTTAATATGAGTGATTACGATTATTCTATCGGTAAAGTGGAATTCTTCATCAATCCTGGTAACACCATTTATATGAATGATTATATCCAATTGGCCAAAAGATTTTCTTTATACCTTACCCATGGTTTTGAACAGGATATGCCAATAGGATATGGTAACCTTACCTGGTACACTGGACCATACAAAAATTTTGTGGTTCTGGAAGATACTCCCTCGCCAGACTATCAATGGTTCTACGACCCGACCTGGAGTTACACCACTCAACAGATCACAGCCTATCAAGAGGCAATTTTTGACCATCTTTACGAAGGCATCGGACGGGGAGTGATCTATAATCAAATGTGGCACGATTATTCAATCGTTTCCCAGGCTCAGTATGGGAAAGATCGAATCATGAATGAAAATAATATTGCCATGTACGATGCCATTAAGAGCAAATTCGCCACCTGCGATATTTATTGTCCAACCCCGGTTGAGCTGACAAAAAAACTGCTCAGCCTGGCTCAATGGAATTACCGCTGGAAATGCTCTGGAAATACCATAGAGATGGTTATTGATTTCTCTCAGGCATTAACCGATACTTTACCATATTTCACGGGCGGAATGGGTATTAAAATTGAAAATACCAATCAATTTATTCAAAAAGTAAATATTAATGGAAAAGAACATTGGGCATTTAACGAAAGAGTTATCATCCTCCCTAATTTGAAAAAGGGTAGCAATTCTATTCAGGTGACATTAGGTCCTCAACCGTGTCTTGATCCACGCTTAGTTTATGTTTCCAGCTTGATGCCAGACATCACCAAAAAGGAAGATAATCTGATTGTAGATGTGTTGACGAAAAGCAAAGCACGAATGAAATTTTTCTGTAATAAAGATGTGATACTATTAAATGCGGATGAGCAGGAATGGAATCGAAAGTATGATGGTATTTTAAGTGGATATGTAACTTCTGATCGCCGTCTTATTATGCGTCCAGTAAATACCTCATTCTTTTCGCTAAAAAAAAGCACGGTTCCAATTGTTGATTTCAAAGTCTCTAAAAATGAAATGATGTTAAAATTAACTTCGCCGGTCCGGTCCATTAGAGAAATTACTTTTCAATCACCAAAAACTCCCCTCAGTGCTGTTTTCCAAAAAAAGAATATATCAATTTTATCTGAAAACGGGAGTTACAAGATCATGTTGCCAGAATATTCTGCCGAAGAACTAATTATAAATTTCAAATAAAAAGGAGAAATAACCATGCATCGTTTTTTTATTATGATTTCGGTTCTGGTATGTTTAGGGATCTTGGATGCCCAGGAGCAAGCCTTTAAACCTGTTGTCGATTGGGGACATTGGCGGTTGGGTCAGAAAGCTGATCTGGAATTTCTGCAGCAGAATCATATGACTATCACTTTTGGAAGTGGCGCTCCTAACTTTGAAAACATCACTCGTTCGGAGTTTGATCAAAAGATAGAAGAAGCGAAAGCTTTCAATCAAAATATGCACAATCAAGGTTATATTGTGCTACGTTATCTCTCGACTTCCTTAAATGGACGAACAGCTACCAGTAAAGATGAGCCCCAAAAACACCAGATTGAGATGTTAAAATTTTATAACGAAAGATGGCAGGATTTCGAGGATATCGTTGGTCCAAAGCCTCCTGTTGATCCAACCACCTGGATAATGATCCGACCCGATGGCACTTTTCCCTATTATCGTTATGCACCTTATGGACAGCAAACCACCGGTGGTTTTGAAGCGTGGGGTTGTCCCGATAATCCCTATTACGTGCGTTTGATGGAAGGTAAAATTCGCCAGCAAGCTGCAACTGGCATAGATGGTTCCTATGTGGATTGGACCCACATTGCTGGAGGAACCTGTTATTGCGATTATACTCGCCAGAATTTCATTACCTACCTGAATAAAAATTTACCTGCTGAGGTGGCTCAGAAAAAATATGGGACGTCGGATTATTCTTCCATCGAATTACCGCAGAAACGAGGGGATAAATTTTGGATGGAGTGGATTACCTTTCGATGTCATACCGTCGCAGAATTCCATAAAAAATTGCGCACTGCGGCCCGGGAAGTCAATCCTCATTTCATTATTGCCGGCAATGTCTATGGCGGATTTGGATATGGACCCATTGCTTATGATGCCGCCGGAAACATGGAATTTCTCGGTCGAGATGAATACGATGATTTTATCTATTCCGAGATTCAGGAATTCTTAGATAGTGCACCACGTAAGGATGATAATGGAACGAAAGTGACCAATGGGCCAGCTTTAAAATTTCTCACCGCTGCGGCTCACGGTAAACCGGTGATCATCTATGCCACGGAGATAACTCCTCCCATTTTTCCAAATCCCACCGAACAGTGCCTGAATGCCATGTCGCAGATCAATATTGCCGAAGCCGTCGCTAACCACTGCGTCTTCCGGGAAAAAAGATTGACCCCGCCTGCGGCAACGACCTTCTATACTTTTCTGGCAGCAAATGAACAGAGTCTGTTAGGTGCTCAGCTGCAGAGCAATATAGCTATTTTAGCCTCTTTAAATCAGTACCTGGCTGACGAACTTAGCTTTGCGTTTAGTATGTCGCGGGTGCTGGCCGATCGCGGAATTGCCCATCAAATGTTAGTGGAAGATGATTTGTTAAATGAGAATCTAAAAGAGATTGAGCTACTTATTATCCCTTATCTTCCCCTGCTAAGCCTTGAGAAACAAAATGCCTTGCGTGCCTATGTAGAGAAAGGAGGAATAATTTTAGTACTGGGTCAATGCGGTGTAAAGAATGAATATAATCTGGTAAATACCGAAATTCCTTTAGCCAAATTATTTGGCAAAGACCGCTATCCTGATACTTACCTTTTGAAAAAAGTAGGCAAAGGAAAAGCGGCTTTTTTACCATTATCAATACCCGAACATCGCTACCTGATATCTGCCAAGGAAAAATCGGAGTTTACCACTTTTGGTCCTTCCATGGCAGATGTGTTCTCCGATATTCCGGAAGGATACACCCGCAACCGAATCCATCCTGAGTTGCGAATGAAATTGGAAGAATTGACCGATAAGATGATAGACGTGCTAAATAACAGAGTGACCAGGATCATCACAAAAGCGCCTTATCTCGAAATGACCACCATGACACAAAAAAATAAAAATCTGCTACTGGTTCATCTGGTAAATTATGATGTGACGGTGGATGGGGTGCAAACGCCTGTTGAAAACGTCGATTTGCAAATTTATCTTCCGACTGGAAAACATATAAAAGGCATGAAGTACAGTGGAAATTTATCCGAACTTAAACCACTGCCTATAAAACCTCAAAAAGCGAATCTGATTCAAGTGACTTTACCAGTGGTAGAGGTCTATGGATTATTAATTATTGAGTTATGAAAATGATGATCGATCTCTCATTAAAATACCTGCAAAGGATTTTTTTTATTTTCTGTAAATTCAATCTCCTGTGCATATTTTTACTATTTTCCTGTCATGAGAAACAAGTTACCCAACCTCCTGACCAGGGGATTACTCTCAGTGAGATAGATAGTGTATTGGCAAATCCTTTTATGGGTTTGGTTCCCTGGGTGGGAAGCGATAATCTTTTTTATCAAACGACATTGCAGTATGTTAATATTACCTGGAGAGAGCTGGAACCCAGTCCTGGTGTATATCGATGGTCTGTTCTGGAATCTGGTTGGGGTAATATTTCGCAAACCCGCCGCCGGGTTGGTTTTCGGATTTCCACCGCCATGCCCGGTAGTGCGGGACATATTGACATTCCCCAATGGTTGGTCGATCGGGGGGTAAGAATGCGGGCGTATGAGATCGATGGTCAGTTCGGTTTAGCACCAGATTGGGATGATCCACAATTTTTGCAGGCGCATCATGATTTCATTGCCGCGCTTGGAGCTCGCTACGATTCTGATTACCGGGTGGCCTGGATTGATATCGGTTCATACGGTTTCTGGGGCGAGTGGCATGTATATTTGAATGATAGTTTGGCAGCAACTCAGGCCAGTAAACAGGCTATTCTGGAGGATTATTTTTCTGCTTTTCCAACCAAGCCCAAAGTCATTGCCTTCGATGACGATTTTGCTACTGCGTATGTTACCAATCGTGGTGGAGGGATCCGAAATGATTGTCTGGGAACAGCTGAATCAAATAATTGGTATTTGCAAAGTCTAAACCATATTGATCCTACACTCAATGACCGGGTGTGGAAATCAGCCTTTATCGGAGGTGAATTTTGTGGAGGTGAGGCTGGGGCATTGCAGGGCACCACTGAGCGGTTTGAACTGAATTATCAGTTTATCCAGCAGACTCACTGGTCGTTCCTTGGGCCTGCCGGGGGTCTGTTAGCACCCGAAAACGCTCAGCATCGTGTTAATTTAGACAAATTGCTAAAAAAATTGGGTTATCGATTTGTCATCAGAAAAATAGAACATGCTGCCGCTGTGAATAGGGGAGAGGAATTTTCTTTTACATTGACAGTGGAAAATAAAGGAGTGGCACCTTTTTATTTTAACTGGCCCTTAATTATGTATGTGGTTGGTTCATCCGGGGAAACAGCTTTCACATATACCAGCCAGATTGATATCCGCACCTGGTTACCGGGAGAATGTATTAGTCAGGATAGTTTTATTATTCCCACTGGTCTGGAGCCTGGTGAGTATGAACTGAAGCTGGCTATTCATGACCCTGGAATTGATAAACCGTCCATCCGTTTCGCGAATACAAACCGTGATGCTCAGGGCCGCTATTTAGTCAGTAAGCTAAAAATTGATTAAATCGATTCTAAAATTCTCTGATTACTTTCTAACATTACTCGCTAAAATAATAAATTTTGGTCAACCACTTGGTAGTATCGGGTTCCGCCATCGGATCTGTGATATATTCTTCAATCACGGGTGGTTTTAAACGTAGACCGTTAGTTTGAAAATATTTATTTAATGATTGGTGGGCATACTTTAAGCCCTCATAGGCACCAGGGTAGTCAATGGTATAGGCACTCGCCATGGACAAACGGATGGTTTTTATTCCTTCAGCTTGGAGTGATCCAAAAATCGGAATTCCGGCAGCCAATTTTGATTTTCAGGATTGTTCGTCCCAGGTGTAGTATAAGGCCACCGGTGCACCAATCATTCTTACTTTTTTCTGATTCATAACCTGCAGAATGGCAGAATAGGATTCTCTAAGAAAATCTGTCAATTCATCGAATCCTATTTCTTTTTCGATGATGGCAAAACTGCGGGCCGGGAAAATGACTTTTTTTATTTCAAAGCTGGATAAAGTTTGAAATTCTTTCTCACAAATATTCTTTAATAATTCTAAACCACGATCAAAATCTTTAGACATCATTTTATCCATGCTCATAAATAACATGAAAATATTCCAGGGAAAAGGCATCTCCCCATAAAAACCCCAGGTAACTTTTGTTCCTTCACCTGCTTCAGAAAGGCGAACATATCCATCTGAATGACTTTCCCAGGGTTTAAGAAAATGTAAGTGATAACTGATCTCTTCCTTTTCTTTTACCCCGGTGTTGGTCATTTCTCCTTCTCCTGTCTTCTGTGGATCGCCTATCCATCTGTAAATCGATCCTTCCTGTCCATCCACTCCGAGGATAGTAATCTTCATTTGGGGATCATTTTCAGCCCAGGGAGACCAGGCGCTCCAGTTCTTCCAGTATACCACATGCTCAAAGATCAACTCGCGGGGAGCATTGATCACTCTGGTGCGCTCTACCCGATATTTCTTTGGAGCAATTAATCCAATGATTATTACCAGTAATATCAAACCGATGATAATGATTCCTAAAATTTTGGCTAATTTCATATGGTCACCTCATGGATATTATCAGAAAATTTTTTTCGAAAATTTATCCATATTAATCATAGGAATTTGATTATCAAAGAAATAAAATTGCAAACTTTAAAGTGGTCCACATCTTAAAAAATAAGACTTGTAAATAACGATATTTTTTTGCTATTTAAATCAAGTATTCACTATTAAGATGTGAATTCTATAAAAATACCGGGTAATTGGCAAATCGATAGATCGAGGAATAGAATTCAATGCGCTTGGTATTCTGGGATTGGTTAATTATCGGTGTTTACCTTACATTCACCTTAGGAGTAGCTTTAATCTATATCAGACGGGCCAGCAAAGGGATGGATGAATTTTTTGCATCCGGTCGTTCTCTGCCCTGGTGGTTGTTGGGGACGTCAATGGTGGCTACCACATTTAGTACCGATACTCCAAATCTAATTGCGAACCTGGTGCGTGAAAAAGGGGTGGCCTATAATTGGATCTGGTGGGCTTTTTTACTGACCGGGATGCTGACCGTATTTTTTTATGCCCGGCTGTGGCGTCGCTCTAAAGTGCTCACCGATTTGGAATTTTATGAGTTGCGCTATTCGGGAAAATCAGCAGCCGTCGTTAGAGGTTTTCGTGCTTTGTATCTTGGATTATTTTTTAATTGTGTGATTATGGCCACCGTGACCCTGGCAGCAGCCAAAATTGCCAATATCTTGTTTGGGTGGTCGCGGTTAGAAACGGTTATTTATGGCTCCATCGCTGCCATTGCTTTTTCTGTTTCATCAGGATTGTGGGGAGTGGTCGTTACCGACCTCCTGCAATTCTGTATGGCTATGACGGGCTCAGTGACAGCTGCCTATTTTGCACTTAAACATGAAGCAGTAGGGGGATTGAGTGGTCTACTCGCTCGACTGGATAGTTCTACCCTGAATTTTTTTCCTGATTTTACGAACTGGGAAATTACTCTCACCATATTTATTATTCCTCTAGCTATTCAATGGTGGTCGGTATGGTATCCGGGAGCCGAACCAGGGGGTGGAAGCTATGTCGCGCAGCGGATGTTAGCCGCCCGAAATGAAAAACACTCTCTGGCGGCAACTCTCTGGTTTAATATTGCCCATTATGCCGTTCGTCCCTGGCCCTGGTTATTAGTCGGATTAAGTTCGCTGTTGGTTTATCCAACATTGGCAGATATTCAACAGGCATTTCCCCGCGCGAATCCGGAATTAATTGGTCATGACATGGCCTATCCGGCCATGCTCATTTTCCTGCCCACTGGATTAAAAGGGGTTATGGTTGCTTCTTTGGCCGCTGCTTACCTTTCTACCATGGATACCTGTCTGAATTGGGGAGCATCCTATTTGGTGAACGACTTTTACAGCCGTTTTATTCGACCAGATGCCAGCTCTAAGAATTACATTTTGGTCTCTCGGTTGGTCACTGCTGCCTTGATGATCATCTCGGCTTTTATCATGTTTCTGCTGGTTTCTGCTCGGGAGAGCTTTGAAGTATTGTTATCCATCGGCGCTGGTACTGGCCTGATTTATATTTTGCGCTGGTTCTGGTGGCGTATCAATGCCTGGAGTGAAATCGCCGCTATGATTAGTTCCTTCACGGTGGCTGCTTTATTCTTCATCCTTTATAAAAATGGAATCATTATCCCTTCACACCTCACATTAATCGGCAGTGTGGCATTTACGACCCTGGTGTGGCTTATCGTTACTTTTCTGACTCCGCCAACTGATTTTCATACCTTGAGCAAATTCTATCAATTGGTCAGACCAATGGGGAGAGGGTGGAGACCAATAAGAGAAAAATTCAATCTGCCACCATCACCAGACAGTTTGCCCAATTGCCTGTTGGGATGGATACTGGGTTGTATGCTTGTTTATTCGGCGCTGTTTGGAGTGGGAAATCTGATCTATGGGAAATATCAGTCAGCATTACTGCTTACCATTTCATTTCTATTGAGTGTGTTCGGCCTGCGCTGGATAATGAAAAAAATGTGGCAGGGAAACAAAGTGAAGGAATTGAAATCGGCAGGTGGTCAAGATGAATCTTTAGATGAAGCATGAATTTGTTGGAGAAGAGGTAATGTTTACTTCAAAAGAAAGAGTTCTGGCAGCTGTGAAACATCAGCAGACCGATCGAGTACCCATCACTTTCGATGCCGAAAAAGAAGTGTATCAACTGTTATATAAATATTTTCGCACCACCAGTAAAGAGCAGCTTTTTGATCATCTGCATGTGGATACCTGGATGATTTTACCCCGCAATTTTATTTATCCAGAAGAGGAAAATCAGAAACAGGAAAAAACTTCTATTTGGGGATATCGAACTCGGGTGACGTCGTATGGAGCGGGAACTTATGATGAGTTAATTTATAGTCCTTTGGCTGGAAAGGATGATCTTGCCGACATAAAGAAACATCCCTGGCCAGCGGATAACCTCCTGGATTTTTCTCATTTTCCCGATGACGCGGCCGCACATAAAGATCGGGCCATTATCGGCGTTTTTACCTGGGGAGCTTATTTTATTGCCACACAGCTCAGGGGATTGGAGAATTTGATGATGGATTTTATTTTGCGTAAAAGCTATGCCGATTACTTGATAAACACTATTGCAG
>CAYMXZ010000155.1:0-8520 GCA_964394475.1 uncultured Caldithrix sp.
GAAATTGACCCGATAGTTGAGTAAATCGACCCCGGTCGGCAGATCCAGCAGGGGCGGTAGAATGTGGGCGGCGGTCACCTGGCTGAGCGCCAGCGCCCGGCTTTCCCGGCTGATGACATCCGACCATTCCCCTCTTTCCAGCCAGCTTAGATACCCACCGAAGAGCCAGTAAATATGCTGGAATCCTGCTCGCCTAAATGCCTGCGCAACTAATTTTACCTGGGTCATGTCTCCTTCTTGATCATAGATAATCAATTTTTTGTCCTTTGGTAGGGAAAAAACTTTTCCAGATCCTTTTAATAAGTCGCTTCTGGAAACATGAACAGCTTTCGGAATATGATCTAATTGATAATCATCCAGTGAACGGATGTCCAAAATAGTGACATCAGGTTCATCAAGAAGAGTAAAAACTGAATCAACCGGAATCATATAAACCACCGCTTCAACATTTTTTGATCCCGGGATAAAGGTCCCCAATAGATTTTTTATCCCAATCCCCCGGGGATGCCACTGATTCACAAATATTCCCAGGATGAGTGAGATTATAATTATAATGAGCAATCGCAAAATGGAGATTTTCATTTCTATTTCTTAGAATCTTCAAGAATTCATAAAGTTAAGGTCTTTTCCACTATTCTTTCACGTATGATAGGATGCTATTGGATTACCTTAATAAACACCGGGACACGTTTTATTTTTTCCACTGGTTTCTCCAATTCAATTTCTATATAGCCATCATGCCGCCCTTCACTAACCGGTTGATATTTAAGATCCAGAGTCTGTGATGATCCGGGTTGAAGTGTAAAATGGGTGGGTTTTATTGTCAATGTTTTAATATTGGTGGTGATTTTATCCACGACCAGGTTCTGATCATAATTATTGGTAATAACTAAAGTGCGTTTTACTGACGAATCTTTAAACGGAATATCCTGCATATCAATAAAAGCAGGATTGATCTCCAATTGGGGTTTTACCACGACCTGCAGGGTTACCTTTGTACTGGAAGGTGTTCCTTCCTCAATAAAAATAGTAACTGTTTTTCGAACCAAACCGGAGTATCCTTTTGAATGGAATGTGACTTCAATACTCCCCTCCTCATTTGGTTGATAGATTAGCTTATCCAATTGGGTCGCCGTACACCCACAGCTGGTTTGAATTCGGCCAATTTTCAAAGGCTTATCTCCGGAATTGGTGAACCGAATTTGACCGCTGACAACAGAATCTTCCTTAATAGCTCCCAGGTCTAAAATGACAGGAGATAACAATTTAAATTCCTGTGAAAACGATGTGGAGATAAGACCAACTAAAGTTAATACAAATATCGTTCGTAGTATCATGGGTTTCCTCCAGCCGAACATTTATTTTTTTCAGTTCAATTTTTGTTTTTTTAATACTCCCATCAAAGAGTTGTTCCCTCATTTTTTAATTCATCTAACAGCCGTTGAAAATCAGCAGGTAAGGCCGAAGTAAAATTCATAACGCTGAAATGAGTCGGATGAATAAAACTTAATTGTACAGCATGTAAAGCCTGTCGGTGAATTAAAGATAGTAAATACTGAGCTCTCTGTCTATAGTTAGAATTTTTTAATTGCAGGAGCTGTTTATTTCGACCATTGTATTCAGGATCTCCAAACACCGGATGGTGAATATGATTGAAATGAGTTCGAATTTGATGAGTACGACCCGTTTCTAATTGAATATTGATCAGGGTAAGAAACTGAAAATATTTTTCAACTTCATAGAGAGTTATGGCCTTTTTCCCGGCAGTGGAAACGGTAAAAATTTTTCGATCTCTTTTACTACGATTAAGGAAGGTTTCAATTCTACCTTCTCTGGGTTCAAGTATGTGCCAGACCAGCGCCTGGTATTTCCGCTTCATCGTTTTATCGGCTAACTGTTGTGCAAGATGGAGATGAGCTCGATCATTCTTGGCCACCACCATCAGTCCAGAGGTATTTTTGTCCAGGCGATGCACGATACCTGGTCGTAAACGCCCCCCTATTCCCGATAAATCTCTACAATGATACAGCAGGGCATTTACAATGGTACCCGACTGAACTCCTGCGCCGGGATGAACGACTATTCCGGCAGGTTTATCGATAACAATTATGTCCTGATCCTGGTAAACAATGGAAAGTGGAATATTCTGGGGTTGAATCCCGGTCTCTTCCGGAATGGGCAAATTTACTTCCACACATTCCCCCTGTGTTACCACAAAAGACGGCTTAACGGATTTCCCATTGACCGTCACATTTTTTTGTTCAATCAATTTTTGATGATAAGTTCGGGAATAGCTGGTCAACCGCTGATGAAGGAATTTATCTAATCTCAGACCTGTTTCATCAGCTGATACCAGATATGTTAGCTTTTTGATCTCCATTGGAAGAGACGGTTTTCTTGGAACGCATATCAAGAAAAGCATTAACAATAATCATGACCATTCCAATCGTTACGGCGATATCGGCCACATTGAATACCGGCCAGCGATCCATTTGATAGCCACTAAAATTGAGGAATAGAAAATTAAAAGGAGAGATATGTATATCAAAAAATTCAAAATCCAAAAAATCGACTACCCGGCCAAATATAAAACGATCGGTCAAATTGCCCAAGGCGCCACCGAGGATACAGGCAAAGGCCACTCTCAGAAATTTATGATTATGCAGTGAAAATAAATAATAGAAGATGATAATAACGGCAACGATCGATAGAATCGTGAAGATAATTTTATTACTGATGCGCAATCCAAAAGCAATACCGGGATTTTCAACATAAGTCAACCGAAAGAAATCACCGATAACTGATATGGAATAAACAGGTTTTAAAAAGAATCTAGCCAGCCACTTGGTCAGCTGATCCAGAAGCAAGATCCCGGGAATAATTCCAACAGCGATTTTCAAAAACGCATTGTTTTGGAACAAATGAGCAGGCAATTATTTTCTCCGGGATTCGGCTTGCTTGCAAGGAACGCATATTCTGGTAGTGGGAACCGCCTTCAGACGCTCTTCATCAATTTCTTTTCCACATACCCGGCATTTTCCATACTCACCTAATTCGATGGCAGTTAAAGACCGATCAATTTGCTGCAGAAATTTTTCCTCACGGGACAGAAAAAGAAATGCTTTCTCCCGTTCCATAGCATCAGTCCCCTGGTCAGCCATATGAAAAGAATAGCTGGAATTGTTTCCGGCCGCTGCGGGGCTTTCCATGGCCACTTCCCGCAGGTGTTCGATGCGTTCATTCACTTCTTTTCGCTTCTCTAACAGGAGCTTTTTAAAATATTCTAACTTTTTCGCATTCATATCTGACTCCTTACCTATATCAATTCATCTTATTTTCTTTTTTAAGCACTACCACAAGATCCATCCCATTAATACTTATTTCCTTTCGAATCTCTCCTCCATCCGTGGCAGGAATCATTTGTCGGGCAAGTGTTTCAGACATAATATAATCGGCTAAATTTTCAATCGCATTACGAATTTTTTCCGGTGCCTGATAACCAATAATTATTCGATCGGTAACTTCAAAACCAGCATCTTTGCGTAAATTCTGGATGCGGTTAACAAATTCACGGGCAATTCCTTCACTCTCCAATTCCGGTGTAATTCGCGTATTCAATGCGACCAAAATTCCACCTTCCCGTCCAATAGCGAAATCTTCTTTCTTCATTTCCTCATAAAATTCAACATCATCACTGCTAATATGAATTTGGGTACCATCGACATTTAAAGTAAGCTGGCCTGTTTTCTCTAAATGTTCAACAGTTTCTTCACTCAGATTTTCTATGATTTCTGCCACTTTCTTCATCAACTTTCCGGCTTTCGGTCCCAGATGTTTATAAAGAGGTTTTGCTTTTCTGCTCACAATTTCACTGGCATTCGAGATAATATTTATCCTTTTAACGTTGATTTCATCTTTGATGATATGAGCGACCTTTTCAATTGATTCACGCACTGATTTACTGGGGGTAGCGACTATCATTTCTGATAACGGCTGACGAACTTTCAGTTTAGTTTCATTGCGAATTGCGCGAGCAATACTGACAACCAGCTGTGCATTTCGCATCCGATTTTCCAGCTCCGGATCCTGATGGTCTTTCATCTCCTTTGTGACCGTGGGATAATCCACTAAATGAACGGATTCAGCCATTTCCGCCGTTCGTAAATTCTGATAGATTTCTTCAGACACAAAGGGAGAAAACGGGGCTATCAATTTACAGATCGTTAATAAGACTTCATATAGCGTTTGGTAGGCCGAAACTTTATCCGCGTTCATTTCCCCTTTCCAGAATCGGCGACGATTGCGCCGCACATACCAATTCGACACATCATCCAATAAATAGTCTGAGATCAATCGGGCGGCTCGGGTCATATCGTAGTCTTCAAGCTTTTCATTTACCTGCTCCACAATAGTATAAAGCAGCGAGAGAATCCAGCGATCTATTTCAGGACGCTGATCAAAAGGAATTTCCTTTGTGGGAGCTTTATAATGATCGATATTGGCATAAAGGGCATAAAAACTGTACGTATTAAATAGAGTATCGTAGAATTTTCGGTATACTTCTAAGATACCTTCCACATCGAAGCGCTTGGGAACCCAGGGAGCGCTCACCGTCACAAAATACCAGCGCAGAGGATCAACACCATATTTTGAGATCACTTCCTCTGGTACCACCACATTTCCCTTGGATTTGCTCATCTTCTGCCCGTCTTTATCCAGAATCAGTTCATTGACCACAATATTCTTAAAAGCTGGTTTATCGAACAACAAAGTTGAAATTGCTAATAACGAATAAAACCAGCCGCGGGTTTGATCTACTCCTTCGCAAATGAAATCGGCAGGAAAATTTTCAGCGAATACCTCTTTGTTTTCAAAGGGATAATGCCATTGGGCATACGGCATACTGCCAGAATCGAACCATACATCAATCACCTCGGTAACCCGTTTCATTTTGCCTTTACATTTCTCACAAGGAATGATGATTTCATCCACAAAAGGTTTATGCAAATCGATAGTTTCGGGAACATTGGTGCCTTTTTTCCGCAATTCCTCTATACTGCCAATGCACAGGTGATGTTGACATTTTTCACACACCCAGATGTTTAATGGAGTACCCCAATACCGATCGCGGGAAAGTGCCCAGTCCACATTATTTTTTAACCATTCCCCGAATCTGCCTTCTCCAACTTCCGGAGGATACCAATGAATGAGAGAATTATTGCGCAGCATATTTTCTTTAAACTGAGTGGTGCGAATATACCAGGAATCACGGGCATAATAAAGCAGAGGGGAATCACAGCGCCAGCAATGAGGATAACTGTGTTCGATCATTTCTTTTCGAAATAGCAGATTGCGCTTCTTTAGGTCGGCAATAATTTCCGGATCAGCCTCTTTCACAAATTTAGACCGATAATCTTTAACAATTTCTTCAAATTCTCCGCTGGCATTTACCGGTCGAAGTACCGGCAGATCATATTTTAATCCCACATTATAATCATCTTCACCAAAGGCTGGGGCGATATGGACAATCCCCGTGCCATCTTCAGTAGTGACAAAATCGCCCAACACGACATAAAAGGCTTTTTTATCAACCGGCACAAAGGTAAATAGGGGCTCATAGCGCTGATGTTCCAGCTGTTTCCCTTGAAATCGTTCCACTATTTTACATTCACTTCCCAGCACGGCACTCGCCCGTGGTTCGGCAATAATTAAATATTCACCATTGAGAGCAATTTTCAGATACTCCACTTCTGGATGGACACTCAAAGCTACATTTGAAATCAGGGTCCAGGGAGTAGTGGTCCATACCAAAAAATAAGTATTCGGTTGATCAGCCAAACGAAATTTGATATAAATTGATGGATCTTTCACCTCTTTATAACCCTGAGAGACTTCATGGCTGGAAAGAGGTGTTTCACAGCGCGGGCAATAAGGCAAAATTTTAAATCCCTTATAGATCAGATTGCGGTCATAAAAATTCTTTAAGATCCACCAGATGGTCTCGATATAACTATTTTGAAAGGTGATATAGGGATCATCAAGATCCAACCAGAAACCAATCCGCCGCGTTAAATCATCCCAATCTTTTTTGTAATGAAAAACACTCTCTTTACACTTTTCATTAAAATTCGCGATACCATATTTTTCGATTCCCTCTTTCCCTTCAATATGTAATGCCTTCTCCACTTCAATCTCTACCGGCAATCCATGAGTGTCCCAACCCGCTTTACGATTTACCTTAAATCCTTTCATCGTCTTAAAACGGCATACCACATCTTTTATGGTACGACTCATCACATGATGAATTCCAGGTCGACCATTTGCGGTGGGAGGACCTTCATAAAAGACAAATGGTTGTGCTTTTTCTCGAATTTTTAGGCTTTTATGGAAAATAGAATTCGCTTCCCAAAATTGAAGAATAGCTTGTTCAATTTCTGCGATATTTACTTTTCCACCAAATTCTTTATACATCTCCGATCTACCCGACTATTATTTTTTGAATAAATAAAGCAATAGATAAATAATCACATTCACAATAATTAAACTGACAATGGGGAAATAAAACGTAAAATTTTTTTTCTGAATAATGATATCCCCCGGCAACTTTCCGATGAAAGGAATCTTAGGAATTAGAAGTAAGATAACTCCCACTGCCAGTATAAGTGCTCCGGCAATAATCATCAATTTGGCCAGCGATTGATACGGTTCCATCTTTTAGAGTCTCTCAATTAAACGTCTCATTAATAATGTCAACTTCGGTTGAGCAGAATTCGCCGTCCTGATAATGTCGGACACATCTGCCGGCTGCAACGCATCAGGAAAACATTCATCGGTAACGACTGAAATACCAAAGACTTCCAGATTCATATGCCGGGCCACGATCACTTCCGGGACAGTAGACATTCCCACGACGTCCGCTCCGATACTTCGCAAAAAACGATATTCTGCCCGAGTTTCCAGGTTCGGACCGGAGACGGCAACATACACCCCGCGCTGGATTTTTATTTTTTCTTCCAGAGCAATTTCCTCCGCCAGCTGGATTAACCGATGGCTGTAAGGCTCGGACATGTCCGGGAAACGAGGACCTAAATCATCATCATTAGGACCGATTAAAGGATTATCGCCCAATAAATTGATATGATCATCCATGATCATGATGTCCCCTTTACGATACAATGGATTCATTCCCCCAGCGGCATTGGAGATCAACAAAGTGGAGATGCCTAAAAACTTCATGACTCGCACCGGGAAAGTAATTTGCTGCATATTATAGCCTTCGTAATAATGAAAACGCCCCTGCATGGCCACCACTGTTTTATTGGCTATTTTCCCAAAAATCAATTTCCCGGCATGGGTCTCAACAGTAGAGATAGCAAAATGCGGAATGTCTTTATAAGATAATTCGGTTTCGATCGAAATTTCCTTGACCAGACCACCTAAACCAGTTCCCAGAATAATTCCAACCTGTGGTTTGATCGTCGTTTGTTTCTGCAAATAAGTAACTGTTTCCAGAATTTGCTCTTTTAAACGGCTCATAGTTACATCAATTTTATGATATTCTTTATTTCTTCTCTATTCACTGTACTGACTATTTCGTTCTCATCGGAATGATTCTAAAAATTTTAAATGTAAAATTTAAGCATGAAATTAAAAATAAAAGAATGGAATTAAAAATTTTTCAGGTCACTATTCATGTCACGTCTATTTTAAAAACCCGCTTTATTATTTTTCACTCATCACTTTGTAGATTTTATTTTTTCCTGTAATTTTTGTTTTTGCTGTTTTAGCTCTTCAATGCGTTTTCGCTCTTCTTCCAGCTGTTTTTGTATTTCCTGATCTGTCATTCTCGAGTACCGAATTTTTTTTATGGCCAGCTCTTTATCTTTATCCTGACCTTTAAAGGCGAAAAAAATGCTTCCTACCACCGCCCCTGCTCCGGCAATAAAATAAGGTGGAATCTGATCGACATCGGCATACCAGAGCGGTAGTCCAATCGCAATTCCGGTTGCTGCTCCAATGACCGCTCCGCCCAAAGCATAACCCCAGGTATTCCCACTGCCTTTGTTTTTATTAATTTCCGCCTCACTAATCTCATATGCTTTATAATCATAAATTATTCCCAATTTCTCCACTCTTACGATATCACCAACCGGAACAATTTTCTCCTGATGAGTGGTTTCTGAGACGTAGTAAATATTTTCTGCTTCCCTTTTCACAACGATACCGTTGTCCACTGTTCCATCTTTCATTACCAGTTTTACGGATTGATCTCTATTCAGCGTCTGTACTCTTAAACCTGTATTGCTACAACTGCTATACAGTAAAAGGATAAGAAGTAAAAAATTGACCGATACTAAAAGACGAGTCATCTTATAATTCCTTATTTTTTATTTTTCTTCTGAACATCTTTCATCAGTTCATCGATCTGAATTTCTTTTTTAAAAAATTCATTAATTTCATCATCGACTTTTTTCTTTAATTCATGCTCTTTCATTTTATCTTTGCCAGACTGTCCTGGTA
>CAYMXZ010000156.1:0-6047 GCA_964394475.1 uncultured Caldithrix sp.
TGCGGGCGGCAGCGTTAGCGGCACGGGCGATCCTTGCCTCGCGGCTGGCGAAAAACTCTTCTTCCTGAAGTTTAATGCGCTCCCAGGGTGGGTTGCCAAGGATGACGTCGAAGCCGCCACCCTTACTCACTTTTTCCCCCTCTCCCAGAGCTTTGGGAGAGGGGGTTGGGGGGTGAGGGGCAAACACTTCTGGAAACTCCAGCGGCCAGTGGAAGAAGCGCTGCTGGTTAGAGATCACCTCAGCCTGTGCTTTCGCCTGCTGATTTACCCTTCCGTCAAGCAGATCCATTACTACTCGAGTGGTGATCACTTTTTCCCATTTTAGACCATCATTATTATCTATTCGCTGAAAAAAGGCCGCTGTCCACAGGTCACACACCCTGGCAATCTTTTGCCGCTCTCGGTCAGTCTGTTGTGTTTCATACAGCGTCTTTTTTTCTCGCACCTCGGCGGGTGAATTATCGGAAATGGTGGAGAGTTCCTGATCCAGTCGGCTCAGTGCCGGTAAGATATCTTCTGGGTGGAAAGTCAATGAGAGCTGGCCAGTTTCCAGATTGCTCCGCTCCTCACGGTTGCGCTTTTTAAGAAGGTTTACTATTTTTTTATCATCACTGGCGGTAGTATAGGCATCGTCGGGAATTCCTTTTTTAAAAACTGTTAAATCTTGCACTCCCACCAGTGAATCGCCACACTTAATGCGGTGATCAAGGAAAGTGAGCGGTTTTCCCTGGCAATGGGCTTCCAGCCACAGGGCTACCCGGCACAGTTCCACCGCCAGCGGATTTTTATCCACTCCATAAATACAATGGGATATCACATCGCGGATCGCTTCGCGCACTGGCTCGGGGGCAGGTTCATCGGCATCAGTCCGCAGGCGTGCCAGTTCTTTACCGAGACGTCTGGCGGCTGCCAACAGGAAATGGCCGGAACCGCAGGCCGGATCGAGCACCCGAATTGACAGCAGCGCCTTTTCTTTTTCCAGAGGGGTTTTTACTGCTTTAAGTTTTTGTTCAAGTACTGGTTCTAATGCGGAGCGAATGAGCTCAGTTACCAATTCCGGTGCTGTATAATAGGAACCAGTGGATTTCCGCTCAGAACCAAATGCCAATTTAAAATGAGGCGTGATGCTAGAAGTGTCTATCTGAGGGTGATATTCCAGAAGACTTTCGTAAACAGAACCCAATTCCTCGGTGTCTAAGGCAGCGTAGTTTATCAGGCGGGCTGGCTCAGAGGCTTTTTCTTGATAGTAGGCCAGGTGCCAGAAAGCTTCCAGGAAGTCTCGGTTAGAAATACTATAATTGTCGATATCAAGATGGCTGAAGAGTTCGCCATTCAGAGGAGAAACCTCAAGCAGCGGCGCTAGCTTTTCATTGGAAAGCACTTCCCAGAGCACTCGCAAGCTTTGCCAGATATCGTCATAATCATTAAAAGCCGCGCGAATGTTGACCAATCTCCGCAGACGAGCGATACCATAATGTTCACGATATAACGGATGAGGGCTTATGAGTCCCCGATCTTCTGATACCAGCAGGAATAAAAATCGGTAAACCAGCCGAAGAATTTTTTGGAAAAACTCCCGGGGTTCCAGTGGTTGGGAGTTATTATCAGAAGATGTGATCTTTCGTCTGAGATCCTCATTGGCCGGATGAGTAATAAATCCATTGGCCAATTTTTTAAGGCATTCTTCTACTCCATCTCGGAGGTGGTTTCGAACTCTTTCACCCTGTTCAAGTGAGTGCTGGTAATAAGTTTCAAGAAGACATTCCTGAGCATCTGCCATGGTATGGGGAAGCCTGGTGCGATGAAGCAGGCGAAAGAGTACAGCAAAATCTTCGAAACGTTGTTCTTCTAAAATAGAGGTGAGGTCGAATTCGATGTAAGCCTGGCGGCGAATATAGGTACAGTCCCGAAGCAGGCGCAGAGTATAACCATTCGTGACAATTCCCCAGAGGTGATCGGTACGGTTCAGATACTCCTGCAACAATGAATGTGGAGCAAGGCGTGGTCTTCCAGAGGGGGGAAGGCGATTCAGGTCTTGTCGGAAGCCGACAATATGCACGGGCGGTGATTGTTCGTTTTCACCGGCACGGTGTGAAATCGCAAAAGTGAGTCCATCCACCTCATATGCGCGCGGGTTGTAGTGAAGTTCGTAATCAAATAAACTGAGGAATGGAATAATCCAGTTATCGCGGGTAAGCGAAGTGCCGAGATCAAATTCTAAAAGTCGTTCTGAGCGGTGGCGGAATATATTCCACTGTGCTCGAGCGTCTGCAAAAGTGGTCGCAATCTCATCGGTGAGGCTGCGCTTGCTGTCAAGCTGAAAGTCAGCTGGTCTTTGTCCGCGAAGATCAGCGCGAAGGATCTGTTCCAGAATATCCGGTCCTAAAAGACCCCCTTCAATTCGAACCGATGGAAATATTTTCATAGAGACACCATAGGTTGTAGAATTAGAATACCCAGCAGGTCTGGTGGGAATTGTGGTTTTAAGGCCAGCTCTCGTACGCGCAAAGAAACCGCCTGACGTATTCGTTTATGACTCTGCTCCAGAGCGGTGGCGCGGTGGTAAATTTTTTCCATAATACCGGACTGTATTTCATTTGATCGACCCCATTCACCTATTTCTTCAAGCGCGTTATGCAGCAATTCTTTTTTTTCGGGCATAGGAACATTAGCATCAGGTTGTGCTTCTGCCAGTAGTTGCAAAGCATTAGAATCTTCCAACCAGTAGGGTTTGCCATCAGGTGTTAGCCTATAACCGAGCACGAGAACCTCTTCTGATAAAAGGGGAGATTTTTGAGGTTGTTCTATTAGATAGCGAACCCGTAATAGCAAAATACGGGTTAATTTTGTGACCGTGCGTGTACGTAATACGCCACAGCGAGCAGCAATAGCCTTTCCGGGTTTTGCCAGTGCTTCTTCCAGCAGAAAGCGAGCTAACGCAGAAATGAAACGATGATTGCGGCCGATGTATTCAGCACCTTCTGGGGTGGGTGACAGGAAGCTGATTAGCCAGAATGAAGATGAGTGTCGGGTAGGTTGAGTTAACCGCGAGGGCAGAGCAGAACGAATAGCATCCGGTAGGGAACTCAACACATCCTGGGTTAAATTGATGCGATAGACATCCTGTCGTTTTGAATCTGGGTTGATAGGGATATAAAGGCGTTGTGCCGCGGTGAGAACAAAATCGCGCACTGCCTGCGGGTCTCCAAGAACCTGATCAGCTGCCTCTAATTCCCGTTGAACCTCCTCTGGTTTGATTGCCCGCTGGGCAAAACGAGTACGATTCATGCGTTCACGCTCGGCATCTCGTTCCCAGTGGTGATGAAAGGTTGTTACAGAAGGATCTTCGAAAAGCCGCAATTGTCCTTTATCTGTTGTTCCATGCCTGAGAAACAGGGCATTGAGAAGAGCTTGAGTGACACTCTCACTTTCTTCGGGGACCGGAACATGGGTACCCAGTTTCTGATGAATTTCTCGGGCTTTATTGAGGAGGACTTCTATCACGACGCCGTCCACCGGGTTGTCACGCCCATAAAATCGAATGGCTTTTACACGTGGTGCCTTCTGTCCATAACGATCTACCCGTCCTTCACGTTGCTCAAGGCGATTGGGATTCCAGGGGAGGTCATAATGTACCACGGCCGTAAATTTATCTTGCAGGTTAACCCCTTCTGATAGACAATCGGTGGCTACTAATACGCGTGGTTTATCGGTATCAATTTCTTCTATTTTCAAGCGACGTTCCTCATCTCCCAATTGACCGGTAATGGTTACCACCTGTACCGGGGAGGAAAGAAGATCATTAAGGTGTTGCCCTACATATTCAGCAGTAGCGACATATCGACACCAAATAATCGGGTTGAAACCATCCTGTATTAAGGTTTTCACCATCTGTATACATCTGGTTAGTTTGGTATCTTGATCTGCATGGCTGATTTCCTGGGCGAGGCGGGCCAATTCTCTCAATTTTCTGATATCAGGATGTGTTAATGTTTTTTCGGTTGCTTCCACTGGAGAGGTTGGATTTTGATCATCTGTGCGGTCCTCGCTTGATTCAAAGATAAAGGGACCGAATTCTCCAGTTTCTTCTGCTTCAAGAATTCCTCTGGTTCGTGATTCCAGGGCTGCTTTAGCTGCCGCTGGACTGGACATTACACAACGCAGAAGAGCAAGCGCACCCCAATATCGGACGCGCTGTTTTTGTTTTTCCAAACCCTGACCGGTTTTCACAATTTCAGAACAGAAGGCATAAGTTCTATCAAAAAGATTTCTGTACTGCGGGGATAGTTCATAATTGTCATCTATAGATTCTCGCTCAGGAAAGCATTTTTCACTTTCCCAACCCTTTTCAATATCCTTTCGAGTGCGCTGCACGAAATGTCGCGCTAATTCAATTCGTTTGGGTTCGTCAAGTTCAGAGAGATTCCAGTCTTGAAAATGAGGATTAAGCAATGATAATAGGGATCGGAAGGCTTCCTCGATACCACTATGTGGAGTAGCAGTGAGAAGAATGAGGTGACGTTGAGTATTTCCAGCGATATCTCTTAGAAGCCGATGACGCTCCTGCTGGCTTCCAGTTTGCTTTGCAGTTTCTGCAGCTCCATGCACTTCATCGACAATAACCAGTTCCGGGCAAAATTGGAGGAATTGGTGTCTGTTGTGTTCACCTTTGACCCAATCAATGCTGATTACTTGAATGGGGAAAAATTCGTAGATGGTTTTACCTGGAGGCAAACGGCGCTCTAAACTACTAACAGTCCCGGAACGAATAACAACGGCTTCAAGATTAAATTTTTCCTGTAGTTCATTATACCACTGATCACATAAGTACGGCGGACAGAGGACACAGATTTGACGAATTTCATTTCGATCCAATAATTCGCTAGCAATCAGCAGCGCTTCAATGGTTTTACCTACTCCAACATCATCGGCAATGAATAGCCTGATAGGATCTAACCGTAACGCCATTAGTAAAGGTACGAATTGATACACTCTCGGCCGTAATGAGATTTTGCCGATAGAGCGCAATGGTGAAGCTCCTTCTCGAAGGTTCAACCGTGCCGCCTGCCATAATAAATGAGCGCTGGCCGCATCGCTTAAATCTTTTTCTGTTGGTAAAGGGAAAGTAGAAGGCCTTACTCTCTCCTCAGAAAGTGTATAGCCCACCAGATCGCTCAATTTCTTGTGGATGCGTACAGCTTCTTCTATATCTCCTGACAGTGGTCGAAGTAAAAATTCCTCTCCTTCGCTGGGAAGGAGTACCCAATCGCGATTACGGCATCGAACTATTGTGCCGGGTGTAATATTCATAAACGATACTCCGAATAGCGGCAATAAATTTTTTTACTATAAGATCAAGCGAAAATAATTTTAAAAGGTAGTGCCATTAAGTAATGCTGAGAATGATAATTAAAAAGAAAGTTTATCTGATTTGCTAAATTTTTTATTTTCTTTCTCATTTTACCCAAACTTACTAAAATATAAATACCTGCAAAAAATTTTTCAATAAGAATGTATTGTTTGCTGGAAAATGTTCATGTCAATAACCACTTACATCTTATGGAGGGGTGGGGATGATTCTCACGCAGAAAAAATTATACAATATGGAAAATGGTAGATACAAAATTAAAACCATAACCACCGAGCTAAAGCTCGGTTGCTACTCGGTTACTACCGGTTTATTCTGGTATTTAGAAGGGTTGTCCTCGGTGATCTCTGCGTCTCAGCGCGAGTTGGTGCATAAGAGGTTATCATCAAAAAAAATCAGATAAATGACATTTCCTTAATGGAAAAACACACCGAGCTAAAGCTCGGTTACTACTGGGTTTTATTTTGTATTTTTTTTCTGCGCATTCAACCTGTAACTGAAAAATTGACCTCGCATATTACTGCAGAGGGAAAAGAAAAATACGTTATAACGTGATACCTATTTTGTATTTTTTATTTTGTAATATCTCCCCCTTGCCGGAAAATTATCTTTCTATGCACCATGCACCGAGCTAAAGCTCGGTTACTACCGGTTTATTCTGGTATTTAGAAGGGTTGTT
>CAYMXZ010000156.1:6147-8415 GCA_964394475.1 uncultured Caldithrix sp.
ACTACCGGTTTATTCTGGTATTTAGAAGGGTTGTTCTCGGTGATCTCTGCGTCTCAGCGCGAGTTGGTGCATAAGAGATTATCATACAGAAAAAATCAGATAAATGACATTTCCTTAATGGAAAAACACACCGAGCTAAAGCTCGGTTACTACCGGTTTATTCTGGTATTTAGAAGGGTTGTTCTCGGTGATCTCTGCGTCTCTGCGCGATAATTTTTTACAGAGGTAATTAGAGCATAATCCACGAAAAAAACTTACTATTTTAACTATTGATTATTAAAAAAATGATTCTTATTTTTTAAGGTGATTGGCACATCCATAAAAAGTTTTTTATCTGTCTAAAAAATAACAAGTTTCCCCAAGAGGTGAACCACATACTCAATTAAGGAGGCACTACCATGAAACCGTATGCAGTTGTTATTCTGTGCATTTTGTTGTTCACTGGCTTTACCCTATATGCTCAGCTTCCCATGGGACAGTTCGGGATTTTTGGTGCCTTATCGCTGCCGCAAGGCGATTTTGGAGATGATGATCTGGAAGCAGATAATGGAATTGCGAAAACCGGCTTCGGCGGTGGACTATCCTTCACCTTTCCGTTAGGAGCCCCCGGCCTGGGCTGGCAAACCGATGGCATGATTATCTTCAACAGCATCGATCAGTCAGTCTTTGAGGCAGAAGATCTGGACGTCAAAGGAGGCCGCTGGATGAATATCCCGATTATGACCGGCCTGAAGTACAGCTCGGGACTTTCCCCGATGATGGAATTCTTTATTTTGGCCCAGGTAGGCCTCACATTGATCAATGGCCCGGATATGGAGGTCAGTGAAGCCGGTATGGCCGATTATGAGAATTGGGAAATAGGCTCAGGAACGTCTTTCGGATTTGGATTCGGCGCCGGATTTACACTCAACAACAAATTGAATGTTTCCTTGCGCTATCTGGCCCTGGGCAGCGCCGAACTGGATGTCACTATCGATGGGGAAACTGTCATAGACGCTGACTATGAACCGTCGATCTCGATGATCCTGCTCACAGCCGGAATTAATCTGAGATAGCATTTTCTCTGATTATTTTCATTTTATCTTCCTACTGAACCAGTCTAAAGAAGCTAAAATGAATTTTTTACTTCCAACCGACTTTCAGGTTGGTGAGGGGAATCTTTTTGCCCGAACTTCATTTGAGATGAAATTTTTTCCAGTACCGGGGATCCCACCCATCATTACCTTTTGGTACGATCAATAAAACCAGATGAAACAGGGAATTTTCAGCTATGGATTTATTAATTGGTGGGTGCCAGAATTTCCTGTAAAGGGACTTTGAAGTTTTTATGCAGGGAATTAAAAAGTTTTTCAATGCGGGTTAAATCCAATCCCTGCTGACGAGTGAATTCCAGCGACTGCAGATAGAAGCCATACAGTTTGTTTAATTCTTTAATTTCCTGGCGGGTCTCTTTTTTAACTCGCTGTTTTCTTCTGTTTTCAGTAAACTTTTTTATCTGCTCTCGGCGTTTTCCATCGTTGTTCTGTTCAACCAAATAATTCTCAACAAAGTAGATGAAGTCGCCATTGTTTTGCTGCAATGCTTCCTGATATTTTTGCCGAATAATATCAATGGGCTTGGACGCATACACTACCAGCCAGAATTTAATTTTGGCGGATAATTCTTCATTCATTTTCATTGGAGTGGACATTTCCTTCAGGGCTTTTTTACACAAGAAATTCAGCCGCTCGGTGTAGGCATCCTGAAAAAACTTCAGGCGGCTATTGATCAGTTTTTCCATATCATTTCCGTAAAATCTTTCCAGTCGCTCTACTGTTTTTTTATGATATGAATATCCGCACAACGCGCTGAGATCGTTGATAATCTTCTGAAAATCATCTAAAATATTTTCCGCTAAAACTTTAAGCTCGGCGGCATTCATGCTCAATTTTATCCCACAATGACACCTTACATCATCGACGGTGGGAGGGAATACTTGATTTTTTTTATAAATAGGTATAAGAAAATTTCCGGCAGAGGAGGAAGAATAAATACAAAATACAAAGTACAAAATACAAAATAAAAATCGGTATAACGGTATAACGGTATTTTTCTTTTTCCTCGAAGGTTATGTGCGAGGTTAATTTTTCATATAGAGGCTCGATGTGGAGAGAAGAAATACAAAATACAAAATACAAATTACAAATTACAAAATCGGTATACCGGTATAACGTTATTAGTTCTTTTTTCTCGGCGGTTATGTGTGAGATGAATTTTTCAGTTATAGGC
>CAYMXZ010000157.1:0-8267 GCA_964394475.1 uncultured Caldithrix sp.
TCGATGGCCTTTCCTTCAATAAGTACCGGTTGAAAAGCCTGGATACCTAAACGGTGCAGAGTTGGAGCGCGATTCAGCAGTACTGGATGTTCGTGAATAATTTCTTCCAGCACTTCAAAAACCACGGCATCCCGCTTATCCACAATACGCTTTGCACTTTTCACGGTCTTTACAACCTTACGCTCCTGCAATTTGCGAATAATGAACGGTTTAAAAAGTTCTACGGCCATCTCTTTGGGCAGGCCGCATTCATGTAGTTTCAAATGCGGTCCAACCACAATTACCGAGCGTCCGGAATAATCCACTCGTTTACCCAGCAGATTCAAACGAAAACGACCTTGCTTACCTCGTAGCATATCGGATAGTGATTTCAGAGGTCGATTGCCATCACTGCGCACCGCGGTAGTCCGTTTGGTATTGTCAAATAGCGCATCCACTGATTCCTGCAACATACGTTTTTCGTTACGTAGAATCACTTCAGGAGCTTTTATATCAATAAGTTTTTTGAGACGGTTATTCCGAATGATTACCCGGCGATACAAATCGTTGAGATCGCTGGTGGCGAATCGGCCACCTTCCAGTGGAACCAGTGGTCGCAACTCGGGCGGTATTACCGGTATCACGTCCATAACCATCCATTCCGGGCGATTCTTCAATTCTCCGTTTTCGCGGGTTCGAAATGCCTCGACTACTTTAAGACGTTTCAATGCTTCATATTTCTTCTGCTTCGATTTTTCAGTCCGTAAAATATTGCGCAATTCTTCCGACAGTTCTTCAATGTTTATTCGCCGCAGCATTTCCCGAATTGCTTCTCCGCCCATACCAGCGATGAATTTATCGGGATGATCATCGGGAAGATTTCGTTCTTCAGGTGATAATCCCTCGATCACGTTCAGATACTCTTCTTCCACCAATACATCACCGGTATTAAAAGCGGTTTTCCCTGGTTGAATGACCACGTAGGCTTCATAGTAAATTATTTTCTCCAAATGCTTCGGAGAGATGTTTAATAAATAACCAATCTTGGAAGGGGTGGAACGGAAATACCAGATATGAACAATTGGAACTGCCAGACTTATATGTCCCATTCTCTCCCGGCGAACAGCCTTGGTTGTAACTTCCACACCGCAGCGATCACAGATTATTCCCTTATAACGAATTCTCTTGTATTTACCGCAATGGCATTCCCAGTCTTTCACCGGACCAAATATTTTCTCACAAAACAAACCATCTTTTTCAGGTTTGAAAGAGCGATAATTTATCGTTTCCGGTTTAGTCACTTCTCCAAAACTTTTTTCCAGAATCGAATTAGGCGAGGCTAATCCAATGGAGATTTTCATAATCTGTCCCTTGCGGGATAAGGATTCATTGCTAAACCGTTCTTTTACATCTGATTTATTCATAGGTTACATGTCCTCTATTGTTGTGAATAAAAAATGCCACCTCTGGTCATTTATTATTCCACTTTTACATCTAAGCCGAGTCCCTGCAGCTCTTTAACCAAAACATTAAATGATTCCGGTCGGCCAGCTTCGGGCAGGTTATCACCCTTAACGATCGATTCATAGACTTTCGTCCTGCCCTGCACATCATCACTTTTATAGGTTAAAATTTCTTGCAAGGTATAGGCCGCACCGTAAGCTTCCAGCGCCCAGACCTCCATCTCACCAAAACGCTGACCACCGAATTGAGCCTTTCCTCCCAGGGGCTGCTGCGTAATCAATGAATAGGGTCCAATGGAACGAGAATGGATTTTATCATCCACCATGTGAGACAACTTCATCATATAGATATAACCAACACTCACTTCTTGATCGAAAGGTTCACCGGTAAGTCCATCATACAGGGTCATTTTTCCGGTGATGGGCAGGCCAGCTTTTTTCATTTCCTCGATAACTTCTTCATAAGTAGCTCCATCGAAAACCGGCGTCGCATAATACTTATTCAGAATCTTCCCGGCCCACCCCAGGGTGGTCTCAAAGATCTGACCCAGATTCATTCGGGAGGGAACTCCCAGTGGATTGAGAACGACATCGACGGGGGTGCCATCCGGAAGAAATGGCATATCCTCTTCGGCGACGATTCTGGCAACCACTCCCTTATTACCATGTCGACCGGCCATTTTATCGCCGACTTTAATTTTCCTTTTCTGAGCCACATAAATCTTGGCCAGCTGAACAATGCCCGGAGGCAATTCATCCCCAATCATGATCTTATATTTTTCGGTGCGGAGATCATTTTCCACTTCCCGCATCAAATTCTTATATTCCGAAAATACTCGACGAACTTCTTCATTCAGTTCACTTTTATCAAACCAGGGCTCCAAATAATCGATAAAATCGATTTCGATTTTTTCGAAACTTTTCTTGCTGATCTTCTCCTTCGGTTTAACCAGATATTTGCCCGCTTTATTCTTTACTCCGATTGTTGAATACTTTCCAAATCGCGATTCCAGATAATCTAAAAGTCGTTCGGTAATCTGCTTCTCTTTTTCCTGATATTTCTTTTCTACCTCATCGATCCTTTTCTTATCTTCTTTTTTGGTTTTCGGATCCTTTTTCTTGCGGGAGAATAACTTCGTATCAATCACGATACCTTCCATACCAGAGGGCAATTTTAAACTGGCGTCTTTTACATCGCCAGCCTTGCTGCCAAAAATCGCTTTAAGCAATTTTTCTTCCGGGGTCGGTTCGGTCTCCCCTTTTGGAGTCACTTTGCCAACCAGAATATCACCAGCAGTCACCTGGGCACCGATTCGAATAATTCCATTTTCATCAAGATTTTTGGTGGCTTCTTCGCTGACGTTGGGAATTTCACGCGTGAGTTCCTCTTCCCCACGTTTGGTATCGCGAACCTGTGTTTCAAATTCTTCAATATGAATAGAGGTGAAAACATCATCACGCACCATTCTTTCGGAGATAACAATAGCGTCTTCAAAGTTATAACCATTCCAGGGCATGAAAGCGACTAATATATTTCGACCCAGCGCCAATTCCCCCTGGTCAGTCGCATGACCATCGGCCAGAGGCTGACCTTTAGTAACACGATCATTTTCGTTCACCAGCGGTCGCTGATTGATACAGGTGTTTTGATTGGTTCTTACAAATTTCAATAAATCAAATTCTATCCGTTGCGCTTCACCACTTAATACCTGGTGGACGTCTTCAATAGCACCCGGATCAACCTTCACCACTATCTTATTGGCATCCACTTGTTCGACAACTCCATCCACAGGTGACACAACCACTGCCCCGGAGTCCATGGCGACTTTCTTTTCCATTCCGGTGCCAACGATAGGTGTTTCGGGTTTTATAATCGGTACTGCCTGACGTTGCATATTCGATCCCATCAGGGCACGATTGGCATCATCGTGTTCCAGAAATGGAATAAGTGAAGCCGCTGGCGATACGATTTGGTTTGAGGCGATATCAATATATTGGACATCCTCGGGTTTGGCCAGAACAAAATCACCACGCTGCCGCACCTTTATCATATCGCTCAGGAATTTGCCCGTTTTGAGATCGACGGGAGCATTGAATTGAGCAATCACACTCCGTTCTTCATCATCAGCCGATAGAAATTCGATCTCATTCGTTACTTTGCCATTCACTACTTTACGATAAGGTGTTTCAATAAAACCGAATTCATTTACCTGACCAAGTACACATAGGGATGAAATTAACCCGATATTTGGTCCTTCTGGGGTTTCGATAGGACATAACCGGCCGTAATGCGTGTAATGGATATCACGCACCTCGAAACCGGCTCTTTCACGAGTCAATCCACCCGGTCCTAAGGCACTCATACGCCGCTTATGGGTCAATTCTGCCAGCGGATTGGTCTGGTCCATGAACTGGGACAGCTGAGAGGTCCCAAAAAATGTATTGATAACCGAGGTGATGGCCCGGGCATTGATCAATTCCTGGGGAGTTATCGTCTCCGAATCTCCAAGGTTCATCCGCTCTTTAATGGTGCGAGCCATTCGGGATAAACCAAGATTCATTTGGGTGGAGAGTTGTTCTCCCACCGTTCTTACCCGGCGGTTTCCCAGGTGATCAATATCATCGGTACTGCGTTTTCCTTCCCGCAGATCAATAAGATACTTAATTATTTCGATAAAGTCCTCTTTGGTGAGGACGGTATTCTCCACATCCACTTTCAGACCCAACTTTTTGTTGAGCCGATAGCGTCCCACTTTTCCCAACTCATACCGTTTATCATTGAAAAACATCTTATCCAGCAAGCCTTTGGCGGTTTCCAGATCAGGTGGTTCTCCGGAACGAAGCAGACTGTAAATCCGATGTAGCGCCGTTTCTTCATCCTTGGCATCATCTTTTTCTAAGGTATTCAGAATAAGATGAGGCATAGTCGGATCATTGGGATACTGTAACACTAATTTCTTTACCTTGCGGGCTTTGAGATGTTCAAGAGCATCTTCATTTAGCACAGCGCCCTCTTCCAGTATCACCTCACCCGTGGATTCATTCACCACATCTTGCACGATCTTACGTCCCACCAGCGTGGCGGGATCTACTTTCTTTAATTCCACTTCCTCGATTAAATTAAAGAGTGAAAGTATATCGCGATCCTTGGCATATCCCAGTGCTCGCAGGAAGGTTGTGACGTAGAATTTTTTCTTCCGATCAATATAAACATGCAGCACATCATTCACATCGGTCATAAATTCTACCCAGCTACCACGGAAAGGGATAACGCGGGCCGAAAATATCTTCGTCCCATTGGGATGAATGCTCTCATCGAAGAATACGCCCGGGGCGCGGTGCAATTGGTTGACAATCACTCTTTCGGCGCCATTAATTATGAAGGTGCCCCGCTCTGTCATATAAGGAAGATTGCCGAGGTATACATCCTGTTCAATGGTTTCCGTATAATTTTCCGTTTCCCCGGTCAGATCTTTAATAGAAAGGCGTAATTTGGCTTTCAGGGGAACCGCATACGATAGACCCCGTTCACGGCATTCACGCACGGTGTATTTGGGTTTGTCCAGGTAATACTCCACAAAATCGAGAATGAAATTTTCCCGGCTATCCACTATGGGAAAAGTGGCGTGAAAGACGGCCTGTAAGCCTTTTTCCTCCCGTTTATCGGGTGGCACCGATTCCTGCAAAAATTCCTGAAAAGATTTACGCTGGATATCCAATAAATCTGGATAATCGACAATAGTAGGAATCTTGTTGAAATATTGTCGTTCAATTAATTTTATATCTTTCAAGAAAGCTACCCCTCATTTTCTGGGTTAAAAAAATTAGTACAAAAAATTATTTGATTTCGACGGTTGCACCGACGTCAGTGAGCTGTTTCTTAATGTCTTCAGCTTCTGCTTTGCTACAACCTTCTTTGATTGCTTTCGGTGCGGCTTCCACCAGATCCTTAGCTTCTTTCAGACCCAGGTTGGTAATGGCTCTGACAACCTTAATGACCTGGATTTTTTGCGAACCCACATCTTTGAGAATAACACTAAATTCTGTTTTCTCTTCGGGTGCTGCTTCTGCGGCGGCACCTGCCGCAGCGCCACCCGCCATTGGCATTGCCATAGGAGCCATAGCGGTGACACCAAATTTTTGCTCGATCTCTTTTACTAATTCGGAAATTTCCAGCATATTTGCTTTTTCCAGATAAGAGAGCACATCTGCACGAGTAACTTCAGCCATTTTAAGATTACCTCCAATTATAAATACGTTAATTGTTAATTATCTTTTTTTTTCTTCTACGGCCTTTAAAACATTGACTAAACTATACATCGCTGAATTAAGGGTATTCACCAATTTTGACATGGGTGAATTCAACATTCCCACCACCCTGGCAATTAATTCCGGTTTTGAAGGAAGTTTCGCCAAATTCTCAATTTGCTGAGGAGCAACAATTTTGCCTTCAAATAAGGCGGCCTTCAATTTCAGCTTCTCTTTAAAATCTTTATTCTTTTCTAACAACTTGATGGGCAAGGTCGGATCATCATAACTGATTGCATAGCCATTTACTCCGGTGAGGTATGGCTCCATTCCTTCAATTCCAGCCTGCTTAAAAGAGATTTTCGCCAGGGTATTTTTTAAGACCCGATATTCAATCTGTGATTGACGAAAATTCCTTCGCAGTTCATTCGTCGTATTCACATCCATTCCGGTAAAGTCAACCAGATAAATTCCGGTGGCCCGGCCAAATTTCGTCGACATTTCCTGAACTAATTTTTCTTTTTGTGGTGTTGCCATAATCCTATAACCTCAACCAATTTTCATTAATCTTGAAATTCCTGGGTGTTCGGTATCAACTTAATGCCCGGACCCATGGTGTTTGACACATGAATACTGCGCAGATAGGTTCCTTTCGCCGAAGCAGGTTTCATACGAATAATCGTCTGCATCAGCGATTTGATATTATCTTTCAATTTTGCGGCTTCGAAGGAGGCCTTCCCCACACTGGAATGAATAATCCCCGCCTTGTCTACCCGGAAATCAATTTTACCGGCTTTAATCTCTTTTACCGTTTGCTCAATATTCATGGTGACGGTTCCGCTTTTCGGGTTGGGCATCAATCCACGAGGTCCCAGAATTTTTCCCAGTTTTCCCAGATCCTTCATGGCGTCAGGAGTGGCTACCAGAACATCAAAATCCAGCCAGTTCTCCTTTTCAATCTTCTCCAGATATTCTTCATACCCCACAAAATCGGCACCTGCTTTTCTGGCCTGTTCAGCCTTTTCACCCTTGGCGATCACCAGAATCCGCACCGATTTGCCCAATCCATGAGGAAGAGAGACAGTTCCCCGAACGGCCTGTTCCGCTCGACGAGGATCAACGCCCAATCGAACCGCAATTTCCACGGATTCGTCAAACTTCGCCTGGGCGGTTTGTTTTAACAGATTTACAGCTTCATCTAAAGAATATTCTTTCTTTTCTATTAGCTGCTGTAGTCGTTGATATCTTTTGCTTCTTTTTTTCATTGAAACCTCACTACGATTACTCGACTTCAATTCCCATGCTTCTCGCTGTACCTTCTATTATTCTCATTGCTGCTTCAAGACTGGCAGCATTTAAATCCTGCATTTTTGTTTTTGCTATTTCTTCAACCTGCTTCTTTGTCACTTTTCCTACTTTATTCAAATTTGGTTCTCCAGATCCTTTCTCCACTCCGGCGGCTTTAATCAACAAGGTAGAGGCAGGGGGAGTTTTGGTGATAAATGTGAAAGAACGATCGGCATACACCGTGATAATCACCGGAATAACATAACCAACTTTATCCTGAGTTTTCGCATTAAATGCTTTGCAAAACTCCATGATATTCACCCCATGTTGACCTAAGGCTGGTCCTACTGGAGGTGACGGATTTGCCTGTCCCGCTGGAATTTGAAGTTTGATGATTGCGGTTACTTTTTTCGCCATAATTTATCTCTCCAATTCAATTTGCAAAAAATCAAGTTCGACCGGAGTCGGCCTGCCAAAAATACTAACAGATACCTTTACTTTCTTCTTTTCTTCATTCACTTCTTCAATAATCCCGGTGAAATCGGCAAAAGGCCCATCATTGACGCGAATGGCATCTCCTACCCGAAATGGCACTTCGATGCGTTCAATCTCAGTATCTTTCTTTTCAATTTTGCGCAAGACTGCTTCGACCTCTTCCGGACGCACCTCCGTAGGATGATTCTTGGGTCCCACAAAGCTGATGACTCCAGGTGTTTCCTGTACCAGATGCATGGTTTGTGTGTCCAGCACCATCTCAATCAGCAAATAGCCCGGAAAAAACACCCGGGTTTTGAGGCGCTTTTTCCCTTCACGCATTTCCAGGACTGGTTCAGAAGGAACGATTATTCGCCCAAATTTTTCCTCGAGATTTTTAAACTTAATCTCGTTCTCCAGATGGGCTTTTACCTTGCTCTCCTGGCCTGAGTAGACTCGTAATGTATACCACTTTTTTTCCACGTTCTTGATAAACCTTTATTGATTAGTAAAGAATCTTAATAATTCGTGAAATTATAGTGTCGGCAAAAAAAATGAACAAGGTAAAGATGGCCGATATAATTATCACGATGACGGTTGAATTAATTAATTGATCTGTCTCCGGCCATATGACTTTTTTCATTTCCACACGGACGTCTTCAATAAATTGTTTGATCTTCTTTATCATATTCTGGCTCTTTTTTAATGTAAAAAAGTCATCAATTGGAACCCAGCAGGCCTGGAGGGACTCGAACCCCCAGCCACCGGTTTTGGAGACCGGTGCTCTAGCCAATTGAGCTACAGGCCTATACCAAT
>CAYMXZ010000158.1:0-8204 GCA_964394475.1 uncultured Caldithrix sp.
ATATTATCCTTTGACTCAAAAAATTGTCATTGCTTCGGCTGATGCTAAAAGCCTGGCACTAAAGTTGTGGATATAAATGAGGATATGATGAAATTGAAATCTCGCAAATTTTCTGTCGCAGGAGTGATTGCGCTGCTCGGTTTATCATTCTTCGTAATCTTTTGTCGCAAGTCCCCGCAGGGATCAAGCAATAATTCGGAAATGATCTATAAAAATCCCTCGTACTCAGTGGAGGAAAGAACGGAAGATTTGCTGAAAAGAATGACTATCGAGGAGAAAGTCGGGCAAATGACTCAGGTCGACCGTCAATTCTTGCAGGCAAATGATATTCAAAATTATTTTTTAGGATCGCTGTTAAGTGGTGGTGGCTCAGTTCCCGACCCAAATGCTCCCTATGCCTGGGCTGACATGTATGATTCCTTTCAGAGAGAAGCACTTAAAACTCGCCTGGGAATTCCTTTGATTTATGGGATTGATGCGGTACATGGACATAATAATGTGTATACGGCTGTAATTTTTCCGCATAACATCGGCCTGGGTTGCACTGGCAATCCTGCTCTGGTTGAACAAGCGGCTCGGATTACGGCAGAAGAAGTAGCCGGCACGGGAATCGATTGGACTTTTGCTCCCTGTATTGCTGTCCCGCGAGATGAGCGATGGGGACGCACCTATGAAGGATTCGGGGAAACACCGGAATTAGCTGTTCAGATGGCCGCCGCCGCTGTTCGGGGATTTCAGGGAACGAATCTGGCTGATCCAACCAGCATTCTGGCCTGTGCGAAACATTTCGTCGGCGATGGAGGAACTACCAACGGCGTTGATCAAGGTGATACCCAGCTGGATGAACAAACCCTGCGGGAGATACATATGGCCGGTTATGTTTCGGCTATTGAAGCCGGAGTGGGATCGATTATGGTTTCATTTAACAGCTGGAATGGTCAGAAAATGCATGGGAACCATTACCTTTTAACCCAGGTGTTAAAAGGAGAATTAGGTTTTACTGGTTTTCTTATCTCCGACTGGGCTGGCATCGATCAACTGCCGGGTGATTATAAAAGTGACATTGAAACGGCCATCAATGCCGGTCTGGATATGATCATGGTGCCTGATAAATATGTTGAATTCATCACCTTATTAAAAGAACTCATACAGGAAGGTAAAATTCCTATCAGTAGGATCGATGATGCGGTACGTCGGATTCTCAAAATAAAATTTAGAATGGGTTTATTTGAGCGTCCCTTGACAGATCGCACGTATACCCTTTCGATTGGTGCGCATTCTCATCGCCAGGTGGCGCGGGAATGCGTCCGACAGTCACTGGTGCTTTTAAAAAATGAACATCACACCTTACCATTGCGGAAAGATGCTATTAAGATCCATGTGGCGGGAAAAAATGCAGATGATCTGGGTAATCAGTGCGGCGGCTGGACAATCAGCTGGCAGGGAAGCAGTGGCGATATTACCTATGGCACGACTATTCTGCAGGCTATTCATGCAGCCGTTTCGCCGACTGCCCAGGTGAGTTATTCCCGCGATGGCTCGGGAGCAGCGGGGGCAGATATAGGGATTGTCGTTATTGGAGAAACACCATATGCCGAGGGAATGGGAGATCGCACTGATCTGAACCTGGACAGCGAAGATATTGCGGCGGTGCAAAATGTGAGAAACGCCGGCATGCCAGTGGTAGTAATTCTTATCTGCGGTCGGCCTCTGATCCTTGAACCTATTCTGGCAAAATGTGAAGCCCTGCTGGTGGCCTGGCTGCCCGGCAGTGAAGGACAGGGTATCACTGATGTGCTGTTCGGCGATTATTCCCCCACCGGAAAATTGGGACATTCCTGGCCACGCCATATGACACAAATACCGATAAATAATGGGGATCCAAACTATGATCCGCTCTTTCCCTATGGGTTTGGTTTGACGTATTGAAATATATTTTTATGCTTTAATTTAGAAGGGGATTGGTATGACTGGATTAAATTCATTGCGGCATAGACTACTGATAACATTCTTTATTTTATATTCAGGAATGCTGGGTAACTGTCAGAAACAAACTTCCCGTCCTGCCGATGAACAGGAAGTTATTATTCCTCCTCCTGGATGGCAGTTAGTCTGGAATGATGAATTCAATGAATCTTCTATTGATACCCGAAAATGGGAACATGAAGTGAATGCCCAGGGAGGAGGCAATAACGAATTACAGTATTATACGGCTCGCCCTGAGAATTCTTATATCGAAAGCGGCAAACTTGTGATCAAGGCCATCAAGGAAACCTATACTGGACCAGAAGGCACCCGTGAATATACCTCCGCCCGGCTCCGCACCAAAGGTAAAGGAGATTGGAAATACGGTCGTTTTGAAATTCGGGCCAAATTGCCTTTCGGACAGGGACTCTGGCCTGCTATCTGGATGCTACCAACGGATTGGGTATATGGTGGCTGGGCGGCCAGTGGAGAAATTGATATCATGGAATTGTTGGGCCAGGAACCAAATAAAGTGTATGGCACCCTGCACTATGGTGGTGAATGGCCAGACAATAAATATACTGGTTCTTCTTATACACTTCCCAATGGGACCTTTTCAGATGATTTTCACCTTTTTGTGCTGGAATGGGATACCACTGCGTTTCGCTGGTATGTAGATGGAATTCATTATCAAACCCAAACCCGGTGGTATTCCAGCGGAGGTGCTTATCCCGCCCCGTTTGACCAGCGGTTTCATCTGCTGCTGAATGTGGCGGTGGGAGGAAATTGGCCGGGTAATCCGGATGAAACCACCACCTTTCCCCAAACCATGATGGTTGATTATGTGAGGGTGTACAAGAAAGCATCATGATCAATTTTTCGTAAATTCACTTTTTCATTGGCAGGATTGAAAAACATACGCTGTTCATCATCAAGAAATTTGATAAGACAACATAAATGTGAAGTCAATGACAAATTTTGGAGGAGGTATGAATATCAGACAGGTTTTAACGAAGGTATCGCTTTTAGTTTTAGTGATTGGATTCTGCTGTGAAAATAGCTCGCAGGTAGCCGATCTGGCACCTACTCTATCCCTGAAAAATGTGGAAGGAGTTTATGTTCCTTTTCAAAACGGGATCCCGGTGCCCGCCTTTGAAAAGCAGAATCGCACCCAGATCAATCTGGCGGGAACCTGGAAAAAGCAGCGTTTTTCTGCCAATCATGATTTGACGCTTGGTCAACGCGATGCGGCGAATTATGCGGCTCTACTGTCCGAGGCCGGTGATCGGTATAAAGCCAATTTTGATGACAGCGGGTGGGAAGACATGTCACTTCCGGCCGTCGAGAATCAAATGAATGCCTATGAAGTTACTCCTGAATATTATGAAGATGGGATCTGGTATCGCCGGCATTTTTCAGTGCCCGACAGTCTAAATAATTATTTTGCCAGATTGGTTTTCTATGCGGTGAATTATGTGGCCGATGTCTGGCTGAATGGACATTATCTGGGTTATCATGAGGGGGGGTATACCCCTTTTGCTTTTGATGCTTCACCTTTTTTGCGAACCGACACGGTTAATGTTCTGGCGGTGCGGGTGGATAATGTCCCCTGGGGTACCCGGCAGGACATCATTCCCTACATCGTGGTGGACTGGTTTAACTATGCAGGAATTATTCATGATGTTTATCTGGAATTTACTCCAGGAGTTTCACTTTTTCGCTGTGATGTGATTCCTCAGAATCTGAACGGAGAAATTCTGGTGAAATCGCTGGTATTTAATCCCGATAATTCACCGAAAACTGTGCAAATAGAATTATCAGTTTTCGAAGCCAATGTCAATAGTTCAAATATCCAGAGTGAATATGCTTCTGATTTAGTTGGAAATGCCGTGGCCTTCACCGGAACCAATCAGACTTTGCTGGAAGTTCCAGCGGATTCCTGCAAAACCTGGCTTACTACTTTAACCATACCTTCCCCCAAATTATGGTCTCCTAAAGAACCCAATCTTTACATTCTGCAGGCACGAATTTATGAAACAGGAAATTTGCAGGATGAATTTTATACTCAATTTGGAATCCGAACCATTCAAACTACTGGTGATAAACTGCTGGTAAATGATAAACCTGTTTTCTATACCGGCGTAGCTCGCCATGAGGATCACCCCACCTATGGTCGCAGTATGCCTCTCTCTCAGATTTATACGGACCTGACGGTGATCAGAAACTTAAACGTGCTGTTTATTCGCACCGCCCATTATCCCAATCATTTATATACTTATCTTCTGGCCGATCGGATGGGATTTGCCATTATGGAAGAAATTCCGTTGTGGTGGTTTGATGAAGAGTCGGCATGGATTATTCATAATCAGCGGCGGCTGCACCGTCAAATGTGGCGGGAAATGGTTTTCCGTGATGCCAATCGCCCCAGTATTTTTTTATGGGGTACCTGTAATGAATGTTTAAATGTCCCTTATCGACGGGCGTTTATTGACTCGGTGCGGACTGACCTGCTCACTCATTATCCAGATGGCCGATTGGTTACGCAATCGGCGGCTGCCGATCGACCGGGAGCGAATGACTTCTCGCAGGCCGTTTGTGATGTCGCCGGGTGGACGATGTATTTTGGGGTCTTTCACGGCAGTACCTTTTATGAAGGTACTCGCGATTTTTTAGAAGCCGCGCATCAGTCCTATCCTGATAAACCCATCCTTGATACTGAATTTGGACTGTGGTCAAGTGAAAGCGGAGCCAATCAAACCGCACAGCAGTCCTGTTTTGTCCAGACCTTCGTGGCGTTTGAAGAAAAAGCAGCAGTGGATGGAAACGGTACTTTAAAACCGGATGGTTTTGTAATGGCCGCCACCTGGTGGTGCGCGTTTGACTGGTACTCTGCTGGCCATCCATACGGCTTTCAAAGCATGGGACTGTATCACATGGACCGAGTAACCACCAAACTGGTCACGAATATTGCTCGAAATAAATATTTACCGTATTTCTACCATGGGGGAACTGTCACCGGTATCGAGACTCGACAAAATCCATCTGCCTTACCGAAAACCTACAGACTGGAACAAAATTATCCTAATCCCTTTAATCCTTCCACTGAGATTCAATTTTCGTTGCCAGAAAATTCAGATGTGGAATTGGTGCTTTATAATTTGCAGGGAGAAAATGTAAAAACTTTAGTAAAGAAACATCTGGCCGCAGGCTCATACACTGTACATTTTGAGGCGGATGAACTGGCCGCAGGTATTTATTTCTATCAATTGCATACTAAAAACTTCAAGCAGACCCGCAAGATGGTTCTACTGAAGTAAAATAAAGCGGATTTGTATTCGGAAAATTACTCAGGGGAGAATGAATTGAAAATAAAAGATTATCTTTGGCTTTCTCTGTCTTTACTGCTCGTTTCTTTACCGATAAGTCGCTCTTATGCGTTTCTCCATGCCAGTGGTCAACAGATCGTCGATTCCAACGGCACGCCGATACTCTTGCGAGGGTATGGTTTGGGCGGGTGGCTGGTGCCGGAAGGCTATATGCTGCATACACCGGGCTATGGTTCGCCTTCCTATATCGATAGTCTGATCCGCAATGTAGTCGGCGATCAAAATGCAGTTATTTTTTGGAATCAGTATCGGGCAAATTATGTTCGCCGGGTGGACATCCAGCAAATTGCGCAATGGGGATTTAATTCCATCCGCTTACCTTTCCATTATAAAAATTTCTATGACCCCGTTCTTCAGATTTTTCGAGAGGAAGGATTTGCCTTACTTGATTCTTTGCTGGATTGGTGTGAAGATGCCAATCTGTATCTTATCCTGGACATGCATTGTGCGCCAGGCGGCCAGAATAAGGATAACATTAGCGATAGCGATGGCATCGAAGCACGTCTCTGGACACAACCAACCCTCTATCAACCAATGACCATCAAAATCTGGAAAGAAATTGCCCGCCGTTATGCGAATGATGTACGGATTGCTGGATACGACCTGTTGAACGAACCAGTGCTACCCGATGGGTACAGCAATCAAATCTTGCGAGATTTTTATATGATACTGACCGATTCTATCCGCACTGTGGATTCAAATCATCTCCTGTTTATAGAGGGTAACTGGTATGCCACCGATTTTAGTCTGCTCACTCCTCCCTGGGATAGCAATATGTCCTACAGCTTCCATAAATACTGGAATGAAACGACTCTTAGTTCCATCCAATCATATCTCAGTATACGCAGTCAATACAACGTGCCATTATGGTTGGGAGAGAGCGGTGAAAATTCCAACCACTGGTTTTACTCCGTTGTCCGGCTGATGGAACAAAACAATATTGGCTGGTGCTGGTGGGCTCATAAAAAATTGGACACCATTACCAGTCCCTTATCGGCAAATATCAATTCAGCCTATCAGGTGCTCTTGAATTATTGGGGCGGGCAGGGGAGTAAGCCCAGCCAGGGTTATGCCCTGTCAGCTCTGCTCCAAATGGCGGATGATTTGCGTCTGGAAAATTGTGCACAACGCCCGGATGTCATCAAGTCACTGATGGATCCGGAATTTGGCAGTATCTCTAAACCATATGAGCCATTGACCATACCGGGAATTATTAATGCAGTACACTATGATTTTGGCAGTAATGCGGTAAGCTATATTGATCAGGAATATCAAAATATAAATGGACCCGGGGGAACGGTTTACAATCAAGGCCGACAGTACCGCAATGACGGGGTGGATATTGAGAAGTCGGGTGATCCGCTGGGATATGGTTATAATGTGGGGTGGATCGAAACCGGTGAGCGGCTAATCTATACCGTGAACGTTTTGCAGAGCGGAATTTATCAGGTTCAGGTGCGAGTGGCCAGCGCGGTGGGCGGAGGACAGATGGTTTTATATTTGGATAATCAGCCATTGGGTTCGATGATAAATATTCCCAATACCGGCGGATGGCAGAATTGGATTCCAATCAATCAATTTAACTTGAATATTTCCAGCGGTACGCACAAATTGATGATCATTTTTCTGCAGGGAAATTTTAATCTGAATCGACTGGAGTTTATTTTGACCTCCGATTTAAACGATAAAGAGAACCCACTTCCGCAAGGCTATCGGTTGGATCAGAATTATCCCAATCCTTTTAATGCCATCACTCATATAACTTACTATCTGCCTGTCTCAGAAACGGTGATTATCGAAGTGTTTGATTCCACGGGGAAAATGGTGTCAGTTTTAAAGGATGAAAAACAAATCGCCGGCTGGCATATGGTTCAGTTTGAAAATCCTGTTTTGAGCAGTGGAATTTATTTCTATCAATTGAGGAGTGAAAATTTTCAGCAGAGCAGGAAAATGTTGCTTCTCAAGTAATATTTAAAAAAATTCTGTAGTTGAGAAAGGGGACCGCTTTCAGCTGCTTCCCCAACTGCTTTTTAATGATGTTCACATCTGGAGTTCTTATGATTTCATTACCCACAAAGTGGAAAAATAAAGAAAGATGTTTCTTTCACGGTTTTCCATTTTTTTATTTACTGTTCAGTCTGATTTTTATCGTCCTCTTTTTCGGAGTACCATTTGAAATTTTTAGCAAAGCATATAAAGGTGCAGAATTACGCACCAATGCCGTTTTTCAGTATGGCCGTTTTGAAGTCCGGATGAAGTCCGCCGCCGGCAGTGGATTGCTCTCTTCCTTCTTTACCTATTATGAGCCCGATTTCTATCCCGCCCCCTGGAATGAAATTGACATCGAAATTTTAGGACGCTATGCCAACCGAATTCAATATAACATCATTACCACCGGCCAGGTCAATCATGTCATTGACACGGTCTTAAATTTTATTCCTCACCTTTCTTTTCATGTTTATGCCATAGAATGGACACCCGATTATGTGGCCTGGTTGGTGGATGGGTATGAGTTATACCGCGAAGTTGGTTCGCATGTACAGGAGCTGACATTGTCCCAGAAAGTGATGATGAATGTCTGGCCACCCGATAATCCCGCCTGGGTGGGTTCGTTAAATCCAGTCATACTGCCGGTTTTTGCTTATTATGACTGGGTGAAATACTATGAATACACTCCCGGCACGGGCGACAATTTCACGCTGCAGTGGACAGATGATTTTAGTTCCTGGAATCAGGTTCGCTGGAGCAAGGGAACTCATACCTGGCAGGGCAATCTGTGTGATTTTATCCCAGAGAATGCGGTGTTTCAGGATGGTTACCTTATTCTCTGTTTGACCAGAGAAACTAATATTG